>QILX01000080.1 GCA_003232175.1 Hyphomicrobiales bacterium
GTCAGCATCAATGAGACCAGAATCTCGTTCGCATTGAACCGTGTTCTGAAATAGGCCGGGATCGCGCCCCATGCCATGCCGCCCAGCACGCCGGCAACGGTCATCAGCGGAAGCAACCAGATCCCTTGCACTTCATAAAACGCCAGGGCCACCGCACCACCGGCAAGGGCGCCAATGGTGAACTGCCCCTCAGCGCCAATGTTCCATACCCCGGCCCGGAAGCCGAAAGACAGACCGATGGCGATCAAGATCAAAGGGGTCGCTTTGACCAGCAACTCGGAGATTCCGAACCTGGTCGACAAAGGTTCAAGAAAAATAATGGCGATCGCCCTGACGGGATCCTTGCCAAGGATGAGGAATAACGCCATGCCGGCCGCCATGGTGAGGGCGATGGCAATTATCGGCGTTGCGTAAATCATCCCGCGTGACGGCCCTTTTCGGGGTTCCAATCTGATCATACCGCCACCTCATTGGTGTCAGCCACCCGGTCGCCGGTCTGTCCGCCCATGCGGATGCCCAGCATCTCCACCGTCACCTGTCCAACCGGATCGGCAACCGAAAGATTGCCCTCGGCGATTACCGCGATGCGGGTCGATATCGCCATTAGTTCGTCCAGGTCCTGGGAGATGATGATGATCGCCGCTCCGTCACGCGCCAGATCGAGCAACACCTGGTGTATGGTTGCGGCGGCATTGGCGTCGACGCCCCAGGTTGGCTGGTTAGCGATCATCACATTCGGCGATTGCAGTATCTCCCGTCCAACTGTGAATTTCTGCAGATTGCCGCCTGACAGACTGCGTGCGGCGTGGCCGACGCCGGCGGTGCGGACACCAAAATCCTTAACCACGCGATTGGCGAAATCCACCGCCTTGTTGATGTTGATGAAACCCCAGTTAATTAGCCCCTGACCGGTCTGGGCTGAAAGAACCGCGTTCTCCCAAAGGCTCATTTCCGGCACGGCAGCATGTCCAAGGCGCTCTTCGGGAACCGAACACAAGCCCAGGCGGCGGCGGGCCAGAGGTCCGGAGCGGCCGACTTCTTTGCCGTCGATGACGATTGCGCCGGCTTTTACGGCCAATTGCTCACCGACCAGCGCCGCCATCAGTTCGGACTGGCCATTGCCCGCGACCCCAGCAATGCCGAAGATCTCCCCGGCGGCTACGTCGAAACTGATCCCGGCCAGATCGGTACCGAATGGCACGTCGCTTTTGATACTCAGGTCAGAAACAACATACCTCAAATCACCGGTCGCCGTGGTCTGGCGCGACGCCACGGTCAGGGTCGTGCCGATCATCATTTCCGCCAGGCTCTTGGCGGTTTTCTCGGCCGGAAGGCATTCCGCCACAACCTTGCCGCCGCGTAGGACGGTGGCGCGGTCGCACAGGCTACGAATTTCCTCCAGCTTGTGGGAAATGTACAATATCGAGCACCCTTCTGCTGCCAGGCGGCGAAGGGTTTTGAACAAAGTTTCCACTTCGCCAGGGGTCAGCACAGATGTCGGCTCGTCCATGATGAGCAGTTTTGGGTCCTGCAGCAGACAGCGAACAATTTCAATGCGCTGACGTTCGCCGACCGACAGCGTGCCGACAAGCCTATCGGGGTCCAGCCTCAAACCATAGGCGGTTGAAACCTCGATGATACGGCTGCGTAGGTTGTCTTTTGCCATCTCGGGACTCACGCCAAGGGAGATATTCTCGGCGACGGTCAGGGCCGAAAACAACGAGAAATGCTGAAACACCATGCCGATACCGGCGGCGCGGGCGTCAAAGGGGCGCGCGGGGGCAAACGGCGCGCCACCAAATCGCATGCTCCCTTCGTCGGGGTGCATAACACCATAAATCATTTTGACCAGAGTGGATTTTCCGGCACCGTTTTCGCCAAGCAGTGCGTGAATCTCACCGGACCCGATGCTGAACGATACAGCGTCATTGGCAAGCACACCGGGAAAGCGCTTGGTCAGTCCGTCCAGTTCCAGCAGTGCCGTGTCAGCCATCTTTCGCCCAGCCCCCCATGCCAGAACGTGCCTGACCGCCTCACATTGCGGGCGAGTGGCGGAAAAGCCAACAAAAAAGTGCCCGGGATAAGGCCCGGGCACAACAGGTTTGGGGGAGGTTTTGAGTTAGGCCCGCCCCGTATCGGGGCGGGCCGAGCATCACCGATACGCAGGGACGCTCACTTAGTGACGCCATTTCCGATACTGGCGAAACTGGCTAAACTGGCGATATCTGGGCTGATAGTTGATGACAACTTCTCTGATCAGCCGGCCTGAGCGGGCGCTGAAGACCATCTTCACGCGCTCGTCGTAGCTGCAGGTAGCTTTGACTATGTAACGCGCATTGTTGCGGCGAACCTTGGAGATATTGTAACAACCGTAGCTGCGAACGGTGCGGCGGATCTGTCGCGGGCTAACGCCAATGCGCTGACGTTTGTAGTGACGTTTGTAATAAGGTTTGGATGGCACATTGATGACTGGATTGTGGTAGCCGCTGCTGATTTGAAAACTGAATTTGGCATGCTTGGCCTGGGCTGGAGCTGCGGAGGCAAAGGCCAGGCCGGTGACGATGAGGGCTCCGAATATGGCTGATTTGTACATTGGACTATCTCGCTTTTTTGCTGGGCCCTCGCCGAAACGGAAGGCGTTGATGACCGTTGTGTATGAACGCACAATGACAGGGCGTGCATGAACGGATTTCGAAGCTGGTATTCATTTTCGGTTCACCTACGAGATGCCGGGCTGCTAAAAAAATTCGGCCTGACGGAACCAGCCCACTCCAAATTATCTTCGTTGATATTTGGCGCCAACCCACTCTCCCGCCCGGCCACACCTGTATATGTTGGCGAGGAGTGGCCATATGGGTGAGCGGGATGACACAGATAACCGGCAAACAAGATCAGGGAGCCGCGCTTGTGCTGCAGAAAATAGACGGGAAAACGCATGTTTGATGGATTGAAATCACTGGTCGAAACGCTTCAGGCAATCGGCAAGACACGCGACAATGACGACAGTAAAAACGAGTTGGACAAATTGCCCCTAGCCGTTGCCGCTTTGTTGGTCCATGCGGCCACCTCAGATGGCCAGATGGATGACAGGGAAGAAATGGTCTTACGTAAATTGCTGAAATCGCATTACCAATTGGATGATGACGTCAGCGAGGCTCTTTTTACCGAAGCACAGGCAAGAGAAGCCGAAGCGGTGGAGATCTACAGTTTCACCCGCGAAATCCAGACATCACTGGCGCCAGTTGAGCGGCAGGCGGTTGTACGGCTGATGTGGCAGGTAGCGGTGGCGGACGGTGTTATCGATGATTTTGAGGCCAATCTGATCTGGCGCACCGCCGAGCTGATCGGGGTCTCCACTCGCGACCGGGTTTTCCTTCGCCAGGAAGTCCTTGCTCAAAGCGCCAAGGGCGGTGCGCCCGATGGCGCAGATAAATCCGAAGATGGTTGAGGATACATCTCGTGATGTTGTCCTGATTACCGGGGCTTCTGGGGGGATCGGCGCGGCATTGGCAGCAGAGTTTGCGGCCGCCGGCAATGACCTTTTTCTTGTTGCCCGCCGCGGGGACATGCTGGCCGATTTGGCCACTGACCTAACCGACAAACACGACATTCAGGTCGATTTTCTGGCTCTTGACCTCACCAAAGCGGAGGCCGGTGCGCACCTTGAAGCCGAATCCATCCGTCTAGGAGTGAACGTCGATATTTTGGTCAACAATGCCGGATTTGGCCTAAGTGGCCGGTTCGACAGGATTGACCGGGAGGCCCAACTTGAAATGATTGATTTGAACATCCGGGCGCTTGTCGACCTGACATTGCGGTTCGTGCCTGGGATGATGAAACGTCGCCGTGGCGGCGTTCTCAATGTTGGCTCGATCGCTGGATTCCTTCCCGGTCCATACATGGCCGGTTATTACGCCAGCAAGGCGTTTGTTGGCTCCTACACCGCCGCCCTGGCAGTCGAGTGCCGCAAGGCCGGGGTACGATTTACCAATCTGGCGCCCGGCCCGGTGGCCACCGGCTTTGCGGCTCGGGCCGGTATGACGCGCACGCCACTCTTCCGCCGCCTGCAAGTCCAAGATGCCGCCACTGTAGCGCGGGCGGGCTACAAAGGATTTGCCGCCGGTCGGCGGCTTGTCATCCCTAATATTGCCAACCGGCTTTTTATCCTTGCCAGCCGATTTGTCCCTAACCGTCTACGCGATGCCGTGGTCGCCTACGTCGTAAGACCGCGATAATCGGACGCGGTTTTGCAACCTGC
>QILX01000134.1 GCA_003232175.1 Hyphomicrobiales bacterium
CTTTCCAACCCCTCGACCACCACCCGTGCGCCCGCTTCCCGGGCGAGGTCGATCATGCGGGCGATAAACCCGAGTACCCGCAACGGGTCGGTCGCGGCGTTGCGTACCAGCCCCTGGTCGATCTTGACTTCATCGAAGGGGATTTGGCGCAGGCGCACCAGGCTCGAGTACCCGCTGCCCAGGTCGTCCTGGGCGAACTGCACGCCCAGCTCGCGCCACGGGGTAAGCATCGAGGCAGTGGAGGCGGACTGTTGCAGCGCTTCAGTTTCCAGAATTTCCACCGTGAGGTGATGCCCCGTGGGCAGGGGGTGTAAAGCCAGCGCCTGCCGGGTTGCCTCAATGTACCGCGGTTCATTTAGTCCCCGCGGCGACATATTGAGACTCATATTGGTCACGAGGTCCGCCTCCCGCCAAGTGTCGATAGTTTTGAGTGCCTGGGTAAGCCCAAGTCGATATAGAGTGTAGAGATCCTTGTGGCCGAAGGCGGGCAGAAATTGGTCCGGGGTGAACCACGTCTCATCCTCGCGCAGTCGGGCCAGTGCTTCAACTTTGGCCAGCGTTCCCCGCTTCAGATCCACCACCGGTTGGTAGAACATCTCGAGCCCCCCCGCGGTGAGCAAGCGGCGGTATCGCCGCCGCTCGGGCATGGCCTCTACCCGAGGGGTTCGGCGCAAGCGCTCGAGCCCGAGCGAGAGCACCTGCTGTAGATATTTAAGCAGTGTTTGTTGCGACGAACCATAGCCTCCGGGATAGGGTGAATAGATCATAAGCAGTGCCCCCGATACACCCCCCATGCGTAGTGGTATCACTGCCGAGGAGCGAATGCCTATATCCAGGGCCCAGGGCTACCTCTCTCCAAAGGACAACACGGGGATCGGTAGCGAAATTCAATGTGCGTTGAATTTCACCACTGCGCCAGGCTTCACCACTTAGGCCCCGGCCCTCGGAATGCTCGAAATCGATCCGGATGGGTGGGGTTTTTCCTGCCTCAAGCTGCTCAAGATAACGCTGGAAGGGTTCGCCTGCGATCGCCTCGTATTGCAGTACACCTTCGGCGTTGGGGCGGGCGATGGTGGCTGCCGCGACCTGATCGAGTTCAATCAGGGCAAGGACTACCCCCTCAATTAGGTCGGTGTAGCGCTCGGTGTGCCAGGCAAGATTCTCAATTACGCCGCGAACCTGGTCGAGGGACCGCTCGACCTCGGCATAGCCTTCGAGTTCGAATTCAATCTCCCGGGCCAGGCGCCGAGCCAACACGGGCTGCGCGAGGCGTAATCGTAACGGCCGGCGTGCAAAGACTTCCTGTAGACTTTCCAACCAGAGCTCATAGCTTTGAATCAGCCAGCGCCGATCCACCCCCACTGTGGCATGGATTCGCCCCAGGCGCCGGGCGGCTTCACGGTGGGTTGACTCCTCAAGATCAGGATCAGTAATAAAGTCGAGATGCTCACCCTGCTTCGCCTTGAAGTGGACGAGTTCTTCGGGGCTGAGCGCCTCAAGTAGCGTTGTCGGCCCCGGCTCGCGGGCCAACCCGGCGTGAAAGACCTCAACAAAACGTTCGCTCACCGCTCCGAGTAAATCCTGCAACGGGGCCAGACGTCGTCCCGCCTCCACCCCATAGGCTGGCATGTTTTCGGCCCCGAAATGTTCCGCTCCCTCGCCCCGCCCCGGCTTCGGCACCTCACCGGCCAGCATCCACCACTCGGCCTCGCTCCACTTTCCCTTGCGGATCTTGGCCTGATACAGCGCCTGATAGGCCAGGCGTAGCAACGCTCCGGGCGTTTCGCCCCCCTCGGTCAGCGGGTACAGAGCCAACCCCAAACTGGCCCGGAGTCGAATCCACTCGCCGGCAACCTCAATCGGGGCCTCGACTACCTGGCGCAACTGCTCAAGCGTCGACTCAATTGCCTCGGGTGCCGGCAGATCCTCAAGCAAAACCACAAACTCATCCCCCCCCACTCGGGCCACGGTGTTCGCCCCACGCAAACTTTTCCGTAACCGCTCCCCCAGTCGCTTGAGCGCCTTATCCCCGATATCATACCCACGACGATCGTTGAGCAGTTTGAAATCGTCCAAATCAAGCAATCCGATCGCCAGCAATGTCCCTTGTCGCTTTGCCACCGATAATGCCCGCTCCAGCCGCACCTCCAACCCCCGCCGATTGGCCAACCCTGTCAGCAGATCGGTATGCGCAAGACGTTCCAGTTGGTGACGGTCCTCCAGGTGCTGGAGCGTAAGCCCCAGGGTGGCGGACAGGTGGTGCAGCAGATCGGGCCAGGGTGGCGTGGAAAAGACCTTCGGCCGGCGGCTGTAAACCGCTGTCGTCGCTACAACCCCCGTGGGACCGCGAAATGGCACCGCCGCCGAGGAGCGCCAGCCGGCCCGGGCACGGGGTTCATCCCAGGGGGTGGGAGTCTTGTGTCGGTTCCAGTCGGCCATGATTTGTATCTTGCCGCTGCGCCAAGCGCGGCTACTGAGTCCTTGACCTTCGGGGCTGTCATCAACCCGTATGGTGATGGCATTGAGGTATTCCGCCATGCCTTTACCGGACCAGGTTTCGATGAGCAGTTTTTTGTTTTCGTCAGGATGTCCCACCCAGGCACCATCCGCACCGGCGAAGAGTGCCCAATCGACCAGTATTTGGGCGAGGCTTGCGCGATCCGTCACCTTGGCCAGTCGGCGGTCGAGGTCGAGGATCAATTCTGCAAGCCTGGACATTATGCGTATGTTTTTAGGTAATTTCTTGCATGCTAAGGCGAATACACACCGAATAGCAAGGGTTTTTCGCCCGGATGTTAGCGCGAAGCAGTAATGTCCCCTTGCTGAGATGTCCGTTAACTCCGGGTTAACTCATTTCTGAATTGTCTTGACAGTCTTGTGCGGAGTATAGGAAAAATCCTACACAGTATTCCTGAAAATCCGGATAAGATTACGCCCACTCAAAACGATTTGCGTCGCGGTTTTTGCGTACATGCTGCGGCTCGAACACGCACCCGTTCATCACAATCCACACGCCGCCGGGCAGTATCTGCACGGCAACGAACGCGGCCGCCACGTTGAACTGCGCATCGGTGTCGCGAAAACGCGCCGGCTTGAGCGCCCCCGTCAGTACGATGGTCTTCTCGACCAGACCGGCCAGCGCTCTGGCTGTTTCCACCATGGTATCGGTGCCGTGAGTAATCAGGACGTGGGGCGTAGGCGCCTCCTCCACCGCTTTGCGCACCTGGGCACGATCGGCAGCGGTGAGTTCCAGACTGTCCTTTTGCATCAGCGAACGCACGGTATAAGGCACCGCTACCCCGGCTTCGGCGAGAATGCCGGCAACCACCGGAGTGCCGACTTCGTAATGACTAAGGGCGTCGAAATAGATTTTGTCGATTGTGCCGCCGGTCGTGATGATAGTGACGCCAGATTCCGGGACTTGTGTTCCGTCTTCGGTTCTGTTCTGATGCATCCTATGGTCACTATCGATTGAGTCCTATGGCCGCTATTGTACGGTGTACCCTGCTTGCCTTCGCCCTGCTCTTCTCCGTCGCACCGGGGATTGCCGGTACGGTGGTACCTGAAATCGCAATTACGGGGCCAATCGGTCCGCCCATGGCCGGCTATGTGCAGCGCACGCTCGGTCAGGCGCAGCGTAGCGCGGCGCCTTTCGTGCTGATCCGCCTGGATACGCCGGGGGGGTTGTCCGCTTCCATGCGCAGCATCATCAAGGCCATTCTGGCCTCGCCCATACCCGTGGTTTGCTGGGTCGGACCTGAGGGTTCGCGGGCGGCCAGTGCCGGCACCTATATCCTCTATGCCTGCGGCTACGCGGCGATGGCGCCCGGTACCAATGTGGGTGCCGCCACGCCGGTAGCGCTCAATCCAACCGGCGGCAGCAACACGCCTGCAAAGCCAAAAACGGCGGAAGGCAAGAAGATCCTGAATGACGCCGTCGCCTACATCAAAAGCCTGGCAGAGCTTCGCGGCCGCAACGCCGGCTGGGCTGAGCAGGCGGTTCGCAATGGGGCCAGCATCACGGCGAAAACTGCTCTTGCCAAGCATGTTATCGACCGCATCGCACCCAACCCGCAGGCACTACTGGTCGCCATAAACGGCCTGACCGTGCCCACCGCAAAAGGTGCGGTTACCCTGCACACTGACAACGTCACCCTGAAAATCAGGAATCAGGATTGGCGTGAACAATTGCTGACCGTCATCACCAACCCGACGGTGGCCTATCTGTTATTCCTGATTGGCCTGTTCGGCCTGATCATCGAAGGTCTGCATCCCGGCGTGATATTGCCCGGCACGGTGGGCGCCATCAGTCTCATCCTGGCGCTGTTCGCCTTTCATGCCCTGCCCGTCAACTACGCCGGTCTGGCCTTGATTGTGCTTGGCGTCATCCTGTTTGTGGCCGAAACCTTTGTAACCAGTTACGGCACGCTTGCCATCGGCGGCATTGTTGCCTTCGTTTTCGGCTCGATCATGCTGATCGACACTCATGCCCCCGGCTACAGCCTGTCCCGCATCTATATCGGCAGTATCGCCTCGGCTGCCGGAGTGATTATCTTGGGGTTACTTTACCTGGTCATAAAAATGCGGCGAAGGCCGGTGGTGAGCGGACTGGCACACATGATCGGGCGTGTCGCCGTTGCCCTGTCGGATTTCGATTCCAGGGGCTATGTCCATATCGAGGGCGAACGCTGGGCGGCCGTGACCTCGGTGCCCCTCAAACGCGGCGAACGTGTTATCGTCAATTCCATCGATGGCTTGGTGTTGTCCGTTTCACCACAAGCTTCCACGGAACGAACCCACGCCACCTGACCGTTGCTCGCAATAGTGCTCGAACCCGCACTGGAGGATTGAACCATGCTGATTCCCATTCTCGTTGCCATTGGCATCATCATCCTGATCGCGCTCAGCTCAATGAGGATACTCAAGGAATATGAACGCGGTGTGATTTTTCTACTTGGAAAATTCCAGGCCGTGAAGGGGCC
>QILX01000283.1 GCA_003232175.1 Hyphomicrobiales bacterium
TCCAGCAGCACGACATCGGACCAACCTTCCCGGGCCAGATGATAAGCGACCGAACATCCGATGATGCCGCCGCCGATGATGACAACCCGCGCCTGGGTGGGGAATTTTGCAAGTGGGCTCATCGGGTCCTCAAAGCTTGGCGTATTCGGCATCAAAGCGGGTCATGTACTCCGCCGAATAGGCCGCAAAGTCGAAGTCAATCCGGGAGGTGATTTCAGACACCATGCCCCACATGGTCTCGCGCAACAGCGAGGCGCATTTCATCGCCGCGAAACGCTGGCGCAACGCATCATCAAGTGGGCGCTCGAAGTAATTTTCCAAGAGCCAGCCGGTCTGCGTTTCGTCAAGGCCGTTATTGACCGAAAGATTGGCAAGATCGAACAGCGGGCTGGAGAGTCCGGCATGCTCCCAGTCGATCAGCCACAGCCGGTCGCCATCGTCGATCACATTGGCGGCCAAAAGGTCATTGTGGCCCAGCACCGGCGAAAACGCCCCCACCATGGCTTCCAGTCGCCCGTTGACGTCACGCAGCCGGGCAAGATCGCGGCCCCGGCCATTGGGGTTGTCTTCAAGGAAAAAGGCATAATCACGGCAGACCCGGAAGGGCCAGAAGGCGCAGACCGGGCCCCTCAGCGCTTTAAATCCCTCGACATGGGTGCGCTTGAGAAGTGGCAAAAATCGCTCAAGATTATGCTGATCGCAAAGATCGTCCTCACAACATGTTCGCCCTGAGATAAATTCGACCACCATAGCGTCCGGCGCGGCGTAGTGTACCCCAGGCGCAACACCCACGGCGGCGGCGGCGCGGTTGCAATTGGCGTCGTTGATGCGCAGCACGCCATGCTCGGGCACATCGCCATTGACCCGGACGACAAATGATTTGCCCCCATCCTCGACAAGAAAATTATCGTTGGAGATACCGCCCTCAAGACGGACCGGCTCAACCGGCCCGGTCCAGCACGGTAGCCCGGCGGCAATGGCTTCAGCGTCGCTCATGGTTTCCAATCCCCCCTCAGGCCAGTCCCAGTTGTTTTTTGCGTTTATTCGCCCACGCCCCGATCAGCCGGTCGGCGATGATGGCGATGAAGGCGACCGAGATGCCGGCGACAATGCCCTGCCCGGTATCGGCCTTGGTGAGCGCGATATAGACCTCCTGGCCCAGCTCGCGGGTGCCCACCAGCGCGGTGATCACCAGCATGGACAGCGCCATCATGATCGTCTGGTTGATGCCGAGCATGATTTCAGGCAGCGCCAGGGGCATCTGCACCTTCCACAGGATCTGCCGGCGGGTGCAGCCGCTTTGCGTCGCCGCCTCGATGACATGGGCCGGCACATTGCGGATGCCGTAGTCGGTGTAGCGGATTGCGGGTACGACCGAATAGGCGACAACGGCAACCATGGCGGCAAAGTCCCCCACCCTGAACAGCATGACAACCGGCATCAGATAGACAAAGCTGGGCAGGGTCTGCAATGTGTCGATGCAGACCTGAACGATGCGGTGCAGACGTTCGTTGCGCGCCGCGGCAATGCCGATGGGGATGCCGATCAGACAGGCGATGACCACCGACAACCCCATCAGATAAACCGTCACCATGGCCTTGGGCCACAGACCGACCAGGGCGGGGAAAAGTGCCATGGCCCCGGTCAGAAGTCCCAGCCGCCAGCCGCCCAGCCGCAGCCCGGCAAGGGCCGCCATGCCGACCACGGCGACCCAGGGCAACGACAACAGGAACCGCTTGAACGGGATCATCACATTGAGCAGCAGAGCGTTTTTAAACCCGTCCAGCTGATCGAAATAATTGATATTGATCCAGCGTACGATGTTGTCCCAGAAGAGCCCGGTGGTGACCTGCCAGTCCTTGGGGTAGATGGCGATGGCCTCAAAACCATATCCCAGAACCCAGGTGCCGGCGATGATGCCGAACCCTGCGGTCAGGTAGGGATAGCGCCGGAAAAATCCTTCCGCCCGCGCCCCATGGGCCGGCGGCGGCCGCCGCGCATAGGCCTGGCTCAGCCGGTCAAGCGCGATGGCCAGAAGCGTGATGGCGAGCCCGGCCTCGACACCTTCGCCGATTTTCAGCCGCTTCAACGCCGTCAGCACATCAAAGCCCAGGCCCCCCGCGCCGATCATCGAGGCGATGATGACCATGTTGAGCGACAGCATGACCACCTGATTAACCCCAACCATCAGCGAACTCATCGCCGAGGGCAGTTGCACTTTCCACAAGAGCTGCCGGCGCGTGCACCCGGCCATGGCGCCATACTCCATCACCTCCGCCGGCACCTTGCTCAGCGCCAGCATGGTGATGCGGACCATGGGCGGCATGGCGTAGATAATCGTGGCGATCATCGCCGAAACCGGGCCAAACCCAAACAGCAGTAATACAGGCACCAGATAGGCAAAGACCGGCACCGTCTGCATCAGATCCAGAACCGGCGACAGCACCTTTTTGACCCGCCGCGACCGGTATCCGGCAACCCCGAGCGCCAGCCCGCCGGCGACCCCGAACGGCACCGCGATGACAATGGAACTTAATGTGACCATGGCGCTGTCCCACTGCCCGAAGACCGCCAGATAGGTGAAACACGCCCCCGCCAGAAGGCCCAGCCTCCAGCCTTGCGCATAAACGCCCATCAGCACCGCAAGCCCGGTCAGGCCAACCCACGACAGACGGGGCCAGACGGTTTCCGCCTCCAGGCCAAACCCCTGAACAAACCCGGTGGCCAGAAGGTTTCTGGCCAGCCAGTAGGGCTGTTCGATCACCCAGGAGACAGCGCGGGTGAAATCCTTGAAGGTGAATAAGATGAAGTTGAGATCGTTGATCAGCCACTTCATGAAATCGCTGATCCAGAATTTGAGGGGCCAGATCAGGGCGCGGGGATATTTGAACGCCCAGCCCACATCGTCCTTGAGGAGAAACAACCCCACCGTCACCAGCGCCAGCCCACCCCAGATCAGCGCCCAACGGCTCAGCCCGGCGGGCCATTGCGTGGTCATGGAGTAGGCGGCGCTCACGGCGCTTCCGCCTCGGTTGACAGAACCGCGACTATGTCCTTGGCGCTGAGTTGTCCGACGGCGCGGCCATTGCTGTCCTTCACTTCAAAAACCGCATTGGCCCTGGCGCTGAGGACCTCGGACACCAGGGTGCTGATTTTCGCCTCTGCCGGCACGGTGCCGGCAAAGGGGCCCTTGCCGGCCGGCCTGGCAATGGCGGCGGCGGTGAGAACCTTGGTGCGGGGGATGCCGCGGGTAAACTCCTCGACGTAAGGGCTCGCCGGGTTCAGAACCAGGTCTTCCGAAGTGCCGATCTGCACGATCCGCCCATCCTTCATGATGGCGATCCGGTCAGCGAGGCGGATGGCCTCCTCAAAATCGTGGGTGATGAAAACGATGGTCTTGTGCAGCACGGCCTGCAGCCTCAGGAACTCATCCTGCATTTCCCGGCGGATCAGCGGGTCCAGCGCCGAGAACGGCTCATCGAGAAACCAGACATCGGGCTCGACCACCAAAGAGCGGGCGATACCGACACGCTGCTGCTGGCCGCCGGAGAGCTCGGCGGGGTAGTAGGCCTCGCGTCCGGCAAGCCCTACCAGTTCGATCGCTTCCAGCGCCTTTGCCTCGCGCGCCGGTTTGCTCAGGCCCTGGACCTCGAGGGGAAAGCCGACATTGCCCAGAACCGTCCGGTGCGGCAGCAGGGCGAAATGCTGAAACACCATGCCCATCTTGTGGCGGCGCAAATTTGTCAACTCCGAAGCAGAAGCCTTGAGCAGGTCTGACCCGTCAAACAGCACCGCCCCCGCGGTTGGTTCGATTAGCCGGGTCATGCACCTGACCAGGGTCGATTTGCCCGAGCCCGAAAGCCCCATGATGATGAATATTTCGCCCTGAAGAACCTCAAGGCTGACATCGCGGACCGCGGCGATGAAATTGCCTGCGCCAAGAGCGGCATCGTCCGGCTGGCCCCCACCGGCAAAAAGCCCCGCCGCGCCGCCGCCAAAAACTTTCCACACCGACCGGCAGGCCAGTTTTACGGGTCGTTCATCCATTGTCCGGGCAGACGTTAACTTTTCCAAGGGCGCGGGCTTGCGCAATGTCCCGCGATACTAACAGATTCGCGGGGATGCGAAGGGATGGGAAGGTGGACCGACCCGAACGGACCAGGCCGGACCAC
>QILX01000099.1 GCA_003232175.1 Hyphomicrobiales bacterium
CAGTCCAGCAAGAGCTCAGCGCATTCTCAAGGACCGACCGATATTTATGGCGCAAAAGGCCAAAGTGCAAGCGCCAAGGTATTGTTTTACCGGACTTTGCAATCCTGACGTTGTGTTCCACAGCCTCTGGAGCACCATGTGCTCATTCGTTGAGGAAAGCCGCAATCAGCATATCGGCTTCATCGAGACGGTCCTGAAGATGCCGCAGCGCCGCTTCGCCGTTGCTGGCGCGCTCCTCGCCGCCAAGGCGTTCACATTCCATTGCGGCTTGGCGGACGCCATGGGCGCCAATACCCGCTGCCGACCCTTTGAGCGTATGAGCGGCTTCCAGCCAGGCCAGATCATCGCAGGCGCTTCGCAACCGCTCAATATAAAGCACCGACTGGGTGCGGAAGAGCGTAAGCACTTCCTTCTCCAGACTCCGATTGCCCAGGGTAAACCGCTGCAACTGGTCAAAATCAACTGCGCTGTGATCAAATTCCTTGATTTCATCCGCGCTGCCAGCGTCCAGAGCGCTTTCAATCTCCGGAACGCCATATTCGTTTTCATATTTTAGGTATGCGAAACTCGACATGACCTTAGCCTTTATATTTGACCGACGGAGCACGCGAAGGCCCCGCACCTCATTTTCTAATCCTAGCTACTGGACGATAAAATGGAGTTAAATAACAGACTTAACAATAGGTTATACGGAAACACTAACATTAGAGGCCATGATCCACACCAAGGGTAAATTACGTCCTGCATTTTTAATTGTCGGTGGAAATTAACCTTAATCGAATCGCCGGCATTGTAGCGTTAACGCTTTGTCAATATAATCCGACGCTTCAGGATCGATTGCCTGGGGGATGTTGCGTAAATGCTACTAATATTTGAACTTAAGCAACGAATGTTTCAAGGTTGGCCCAATTGGTATTTTCCCTACGATTCCAACGCAAAACCAGCGTTTCATAGGCAACATCGAATTCTCAAATTGGAAGCTGACAACAAGTGCCAACTTCAAAATACGGCAATTTTGGCACCGGAAACATCCCGGTTTATGTCATGAAAACACCTACTTTGCGGTTGAAACTAATAATAAACATTCGGCAAATAAGTCAAAGTTTAACGAAATCAAGGCACGAAGGCTAAAACGGATGGCTTCGTTGCAACCCATCGCCATCATTCAACTGGCTACCAATGCTAGGATGAACGGGGCGCAAGGCCGGTTTACAATAGTGCAGGGCGGATAGAGTAAAATGGCACAAGAAGATAGCACCACTAATGGTAATCGCGGACGCGGCCAACTGCGTGCAGTCCAACAGGGTCAAAAGGCTGAGGCGGAAAAGCAGAGCCATATCCCAGGCGATCCCAGAAAGGCACTGTCGTCGGCGGCCAATGATGACGAGCCGTTCGCAGCGGCCCTGATCGACGGTTTGCGCCGCACTCCGACCGCCGGGCCGCTCTATGTCGCCGTTGTTTTCTCGATAATGTGGTTTTTCATTGGTGCATGGTTTGTGCTGGGCCTTTTTGGCGACCGGCTGGCCGACCTTGGCGGCATGAGTGCGATCATCGGCCAGCCCGATATTCTGATGTTCACAGTTGTAACGTTTCTGCCGATTCCGCTTGTGTGGACCATGGCGTATCTGATCCGCCGCTCAAAAGAACTGCGACTGATGGCCCAGGCGATGTTGCAGACGACCTTGCGCCTGACCCAGCCCGAGACCTTCACCCGCGAATCGATGACCTCCCTGGGTCAGGCCATTCGCGGCGAGATTGCGGCCATGTCCGAAGGGGTCGAACGCGCCCTCGCCCGTGCCGGCGAATTGGAGTCTATGGTTAAAAACGAAGTTGTGGCCCTGGAGCGCGCCTATTCGGACAATGAAGACCGGATGAAGAAGCTCATCGCGACCATCCAGAACGAACGCTCGATCATGTCTTCGCTCACCAACAATGTCGCCAAGGAGATGGAGCCAATTCTTGTGCGTCTGCGGGAAGAGACCTCAGGGTTACACACCTTGATCGAAGACTCTTCGAAAGATCTGACAGCCATTGAAGGCCGGATGTCGGAGCGTTCTGAATCCATCAACAATGCCCTTGAAACCATGACCTCCACCGCAAGCGCCCTTACTCAGGCCGCAGATGTGGTGAGCGACAGCTCGGCCGTTGCCGCCGACAAGATCGTCGGCAATCTTGATGAGCTGCGGAACATGGCTTCGAAAGTCCTCGACGATGTCGGCCAGATGACTGACCAATTTGCCCAGCAGACCGACAGCCTTTATCAGGCCTCGGAAAACCTGCAAAGCTCCAACGTCAAAGTCGATGAAGCCCTAAAAAGCCGGCACGAGGGCCTCGCCGTTCTGGTTGAAAACCTTGATACCCGTGTCGCTGATGTCGACAAAATGCTGACGTCGTTTTCCTCCGTGGTCACAGAAACCTTTGCCGATGTCGAGAAGAATGCCCGCCAGGTCGGCGACATGATTGCCGACAATGCGCAAGGCGCCAGCAAAATCGCGATTTCCGAGCTTGAGCGTGTCGCCCATGCCACCGAGGAAAAGGTCCGGGAAGTCCAGGATATGCTGTCGCGTACGACGATGGAAACCGCCGAAGAGGCCGCAAAACTCCTCGATCAGACTGCCGAGGCCGCCGATGTCCGTGTCCGCGAGGTTCACGACAAGCTGACCAGCGCCACCATCGAAACTGCCGAAGGCGCGGTCAAGGTCCTGGAGACTGCCGAAGCCAAGGCTAACGAAGTTGCCATTGTCCTGCAGCGGGTGTCCAAGGACACCATCGAAGTTGCGGTCGCCGAGCTGGTCAAGGCTGTTAGCGACGCCGAGGAAAAATCAAACTCGGTAACTGAAGCACTGGAAAAAACGTCGACGGCGAGTGCCCGTGCCGTCGCAAGCAGCTTGCAGAAACTCTCCGAGGAAGCCAACGAGCAGGTCAAACTTGTTGCCGAGCAGCTTGCCAAAGGCTCTGAAATCGCAGCCCGCGGCGCATCGGACCGATTTGCCGAAGCTATGCGCGAAGTCGAAGTGCGCGCCGAGGAAGTCAGCGACATGTTCGCCCGCTCCGCCGATAAATCAACCGCAATCGCCACGGCCAAGCTTGACGAGACCATGCGCACCGCTAGCGAAAAGGCCAGTCAGGTCTCCGATGCCCTCACCCTTGCCGCACAACAGACCGCCGAAATCGCCGTCCGCGAGCTGGACAGCGCCATGAAGTCGACCATCGAAAAGGCAAACGAAGTCACCCACATGCTAACCCAGGCGGCCCGCGACACCGCCACCACCGCGACAAATGAGATCGATAAAGCCGCTGCCCATGCCGCCGCCCGTGCCGGTGAAGTTGCTAATTCCGTAACCAGGGCCAGCCGTGAAACCATCGCCATGACCACCGAAGAGCTGGACAGGGCAATGAACGATGCTGTCTCCAAGGCCAACGAGGCCGCCGGTGTCATCACCAAGGCAACTGCCGATACCTCGAAAATGGTGTCTGAACATCTGGACAATGTGATGCAGTCCACGCTTGGCAGCGCCCGCGAGGTGTCCGACATCATCCGCAAAGGCAGCGCCGATAGCGCATCGAACACGTCTGCCGAGTTGGACAAGGTCATGCAGACGACCCTTGCCAAAGCCAATGACGTGGCCAATATCCTCACCCGCACTTCGACCGACACCTCCCGTATCGCGGTTACCGAGCTTGAAAAGGCCGCCCAGTCCATAGTCGGCAAGGCCAACGAAGTTGCCTCCATTATCGGCCAGGCGGCCCAGGAAACTAGCCGCGCCGCCGGTGCCGAACTCGATCGCGCCATGAAAGCCGCCCTGGGCAAGGCCCAGGAAATCCAGGTGATCATGGCCAAAGCCTCCGATGAGGCTTCCCATGCCGCCACCGGCGAGCTCGACCGCGCCATTCGCGACGCCGAGGAAAAGGCGCGCGCTGTTGCCGCAGGGCTTGCCCAGCACACGGCTGAAAATTCCAAACTGGCTTTTGCTGAGCTGGAGCGCGTCGTCAAAGCCGCCGACAAAAAGGTCATCGAGACCACCAGTGCCATCTCACGGGCCTCGACCGAAAGCGCCCAGGCCGCGGCTGTGCAGCTAGAACGCCTGGCCGGGCAAGCGGCAAAACGCCTCAACGAAGCCCAGAGCGCGGCGCAGTTTGTCGGCGAATCGATCAATCAGAATGC
>QILX01000008.1 GCA_003232175.1 Hyphomicrobiales bacterium
GTGCTGCCGCTATTTCCCAACCCACCGGTGCGATTTGGCCAGTGCGCTGACTATATGTCGTCTTACTTCGCCTTAAGGTTCACAATATCGTCTGCCGTGATCCATTCAGGTGTCCCGCGCTTCAAGCTGTCTTTTGCTCTTTTAGCAAATACGACTGCCCGGTCAAGCTGACCACGAAGCAGCATCTCCCGAGCCGTGTAGAGTTGGGCCCGCCCCTTGTTGCCTTTTTTACCATAGGCAAATGCGAGCTGTTTGAATGCAAAACTTGATCGCTTCTCGGTACGTAAAGCCAGACGAAGCTGCTTGATCGCCGGGTCTACGGAGGCGGGTTTGCCGGTCTGTAGCAGAGCTTGAGCTAGCAATATGCGCAATAAAGGCTGATTTGGGGCCAATTTGACCGCCGTGCGCAGCGGCTTGAGCGCTTCACTGGGCCGCCCGGCCTCAAGCAGGGCCTGTCCTTTGAGCTCCCAGAAATAGGGATAATTTGGCAGCGAGGCGATAAGAACATCGATTTCCTTGATCGCTTTTTGCACATTTGCCGTCCGGTAACTGGCGATAGCTCTGGCATAACGTGCCGGAAGGCTGTCATCGGCGAATTTATATTTACGGGAAATTGTGCCGGGGCGACCAAGAAACGCCACCAGTTTGGCCCGCATCAGGTCATGGCGCAATTGCAGGTTCGGCGAATCCTCGCGATTGAAATACGGGCTTGATCGGGCCAGCCGGTCGAGTAGCGAAATGCGCTCGCGGGGCAGAGGGTGGGACACGGCGTAAGGATCGATATTGCGGACCGAAACCAACATTTGATCAGAAAGCCGCTCAAACAGTCGCAACATGCCCTTGGAGGATTGACCCGTGGCCTCCAGATAACGCACCGCCGCCTGATCGGCCGCTGCTTCCTGGCTGCGGGCATATTTCAAAAACGTTCTTTGGCCGATACCGCGCGAACCCTGGACAATGGCGGCGCCAGCAGACGTGGCTTCGGCGTTGCCGGACAAAGCGCCCCCCGCAATCGCCGCCGCGCCAAGCATTGCTGTAATGACGCTGGCAATTTTTGCGCGGTTGATCTCATCACGCATGCGCACAAGATGCCCGGCGGCAATATGCCCGGCTTCGTGGGCCATAACACCGATCACTTCATTGGGCGTGTCTGCTTCGGTGAGAAGACCGGTGTGGATAAAAATCCGCTGACCGCCTGTGACAAAGGCGTTGATCGCGCTGTCCTTGATCAGCACGACATCAACGACCCGGGGATTGAGTCCGGCGGCTTTAAATATAGGGGTGGTATATTCGCGCAAAAGCGACTCAATTTCCGCATCGCGAATTTCCGACCGGCTCTGGGCCCAGGTGTCTCCGGCGACTGCGAAAAGGAAAAGCGCTGCACCCGCCAACCGGGGCAGAGCCCATATTGGTCTTTCAACGGCAAAACGAGTTTGCCGAATTTTGCCCAGGTGCAAGAGAAAATTCAATCTGTTGTCCTCGATAACGGAGCCTTGTCAGACAAAAAGGTCAAAAAGATGGGGCCGCCGGCGGGTTACCTGTGCCTGCCATTAAGGTAATGGGGGCAAAGCTGAGGGTCAATCCACACTCACCATCAGACTTAATGGCAAAAGATCCTGGGTGGCAGCCTGAACACTAGCCCGGTGGCAGGAAACGACTGCTGACCAACGCTTTTTAAGTGACCTGATTATTGCCACGCTATAAAGGTCGACCCTCGTGTTCATTTTAAATTGTTCGCCTGTCGGCAGATCGGCCAGCCATGAAAACTCGCCTTTCACTATCAACCCGCGGCACGGTGGACTCGTTTCTGGCGATGGATGTTCTGGCGCGGGCCGTTGATCTGGAGACAAAGGGCCATGACATCATTCATTTGGAGGTCGGGCAGCCGGGCGGCAACGCGCCGGACAGTGTTCTGGATGCAGCCCGTCATGCCCTGGGCAAAGAGCGGATCGGCTATACTCCGGCCCTGGGCCGTCCGTCTTTACGCGCCCGCATCGCCCGTCACTATGGCGAGGTCTACGGCGTTGATCTTGATCCAGGCCGGGTGATCGTCACCACCGGATCCTCGGCCGGATTTGTACTCACCTATCTGGCGGTCTTTGACGCCGGTGCCCGTGTGGGGGTTACCGAACCGGGGTATCCGGCCAACCGAAATATACTCAAATCTCTTGATCTTGTACCCGTGCCGTTGCGCGTTGGCCCGAAAAACCGGTGGCAGCCCGGGCCTGCCGACCTGAAAGCCCTGGACGGCGCCGACGCCCTGGACGGCCTGCTCATTGCCAGCCCGGCCAATCCAACCGGTACAATGCTCAAACGAGACGGGTTTTCTTCCCTCATCGGCAGTTGCGCCGAAAGCGGCACCTGGTTCCTCTCCGATGAAATTTATCACGGCCTGACTTATACCGAGCCGGCGGCAACGGCGCTGGAGTTCTCTGACGATGCGATCGTCATCAACAGTTTTTCCAAATATTACTGCATGACCGGCTGGCGCATTGGCTGGCTTGTCGTACCTGAGAGGCTGGTGCGGGTCATCGAGCGCCTGGCGCAGAATTTGTTCATCTCGCCGCCAACACTGTCGCAAATCGCTGCCGAGGCGGCCTTCGACGCCCGGCCCGAGTTGGATGCGCGAAAACAGGTCTATGCCGCTAATCGCGATATTCTGGCGCAAGCCGTCAAGGCCGGCGGGCAGGTTGAAATCGCTCCCCCCGATGGTGCGTTCTATCTTTACGCCGATATGCGCCGCCTCACCAATGACAGCGAGGGGTTCACCCGCACCTTGCTCGACGAGACCGGAATTGCCGCAACGCCGGGGCTGGATTTCGACAAAACCGATGGCGGACTTTACTTGCGATTTTCCTTCGCCGAGGACCCGTCCGTCATCCGTCGCGCCGCCGACAAATTAAGCCGATGGCTGGCCGCTCGCGCACCTTGAATTGTCCCCTTGAAGGGCAAAACGGCTAGAGCGTATCCGTTGTAAACGATCACGCTCTAAAGCGTGTCGCGATCATTCTGATTCGCGCCACGCTTTAGATCTTTGTTTTCGCATGTCTTTTTTCCCAAAACCGGTTCCCACTTTTGGGAGACAGGCTTTAGCAGATTATCCGCCGCTGAGTTTCCGTTGCCACCAGCCGCGTTTTGCTGGCGCCGCCGCAGGCTGGGTCTCCTGGGCGCTATCGCCATTGGCCATCGCCGGTTCAAGTTCTGGTTGTGGCACCGTGTCCGGTTTGGCTTTCGCCCGGGCGCGGGATGTCCTTGGCCGGGAGGCAGCCTTGGCTTTGGGGCGGGGTTCAGTTTCGCCCTCGGCAACCGTCTCGGTAACCGCCTCATCGGGCGCCGTTTTTTTCGCCCGGCTGCGGCGGACGCGCGGTTTTTTGGCCGGCGCGGCTTTTTCCGCTGCCTTTTCCTCTTTCCCGGGTTCAGGCGATTTGGCCTCGTCCAGGGCGGTGTCTTCCAGGCCCGGCTCTTCTTTCGAGACCGCGTTGTCAGGCGGAGGCGTGCCCGCTTCGTCTGTCTGCCCGGCTTCTGATGCAGCCGCTGCTACCGGCTCGGATCCCTCGTCCCGGTTTTGCTTCCTGCCGCCTCGGCGGCCCCGGCGCCGCGGCGGTTTTTGCGTAGCGCTGTCGTCATTATCATCGCCAGGTTCTGATACCGTTTCAGCGGCAGGTTGGTCACCATCAGCGGTTTCGGCTTCAGGCGCATCGTCCTGTTCTTGCGTTGACACACCAACGTCCTCGCCCTTGCGGCGGCGGCCACGGCGGCGGCGGCGGCGCTTGCGGCGCGGGCTGCCATCCTCCGATTCCTCCTCGGCAATAATTTCGTTCGTTTCAGCTTCGCCGTCAGGTGCCTCCGTGATTTGGGTTTCAAAAGCAGAATCGATCTGCACCACTGGGTCGGGCTGGGCAATTGCCCCGTCGTTCACAGCTCCCCGATTGACTACGAAGTTGGAGCCGGGCAGGGCAGGGTCGACTGAAATCGTTATTTCAATCCCAAACCGGGTTTCGATTTCGCGCAGACTGGCGCGTTTGTTGTTGAGCATATAGAGCGCGATTTCAGCTGAGGCGCTGACGGTCAAATTGCGGCCGCTGCCCGATTGCGCCTGTTCTTCGACCGCGCGCATGATCTGCAATGTGGTCGAACCGACCGCGCGAACCCGCCCGGT
>QILX01000247.1 GCA_003232175.1 Hyphomicrobiales bacterium
AAAAGCGTGCGGCGTAAATGCCGGTTTGTGCTCGGGCAAGGGGAGGCACCCCTTTTGGCAGACGGGTAACAATCTGGCTGTGGGCGGATTGCAGTACGGCCTCGATGGGCAGTACCGACAGCAGAGGGTCGGTTTGTCCCGCCGGGGTGAGAGTGACGTTCACCGTCTCATAGGCGTGGGCCAAGGCATTGACGACTTCACCGCCCATGGCCTGAGCAATGAGCTGGTGGCCAAAACAGATACCCAATGTTGGCACATTAGCCTCAGCCAGTTCGCGAATCCAGGCCTCGGCGCGCAGCATCCACCGCGCGCGGTCGGTCACCATGGCGGCGGAACCTGAGATGAATACGCCGAATTCTGCTGGAGCGGGCAGGGGGGCTTCGTGGTCGAGCAGATCGACCGCAACGACTTCATGGCCATCAAGGTGGGCGGCTCGGGCGAACATGGCCGTAAAATCACCGGAGCGGGCGTAAAGCTCGGGCAGGAGCGTGGACAGATCCTCCGCCAGAAGCACCAGGAACGGTTTGGCCAGAACAAATTCCCTCTAATTGCCCAGTTTGCTGAAGTCTCCGGTCATGGTCGCATCAAATATACGCGCCGCCGCGGCTTCGTCCAGCTTTCTGGGATTGGTACCGGCTGTCGGATCGCCGACTGCCGAGCGGGCAAGGGTGGCTACATCGGCGCCAGCCACCCCCAGGTCGGCAAGGGTATGGGGCACGCCGAGATATTCGCGGGTGTTCAGAACCCAATCGAATATGGCGCTGTAACCACTGTCGCCAAGGCCCAAAAAAGCTCCCAGCCGCACCAGTTTGTCTTCGATGGCCGGGCGGTTGAAGGCCAGGACATACGGCATGAAAACCGCATTGGTCATGCCATGATGGGTATTGAAGTGTGCGCCCACGGGGTGGGACATTGAGTGGATGGCCCCCAGCCCTTTTTGAAATGCAACCGCTCCCATGGCCGCCGCCGACATCATGTGGCCCCGGGCCTCGATATTGCCGGAGTTCTCGAACACCGCTGGCAGGTTCTCCTTGACCAGCCGCAGGCCCTCAAGGGCGATGCCCTCGGACATGGGGTGATAGGTGGGGGCGCAAAAGGCCTCCAGGCAATGGGCGAGCGCATCCATGCCGGTGCCCACGGTGATGAAAGGCGGCATGCCGGTGGTCAGCTCGGGGTCGGCGATGACGATGGCGGGTAGCATTTTGGGGTGGAAGATGATCTTCTTTTCATGGGTCGCCTCGTTGGTGACCACAGCGGCGCGGCCAACCTCCGATCCGGTGCCCGCCGTGGTCGGCACGGCGATGATCGGTGCGATGGTGTCGGCGTCAGCGCGGGTCCACCAGTCGCCGATATCCTCGAAGTCCCATACCGCACGGCTCTGACCGGCCATAAAGGCGATGAGCTTGCCGCAATCCAGCGCACTGCCGCCGCCAAAGGCGATGACCCCGTCATGGTCGCCGGTCTTAAAGGCGGTTACACCAGCGATCATATTGGCCTCGACCGGATTGGCGTCGACATCGTGGAAGATGGCACGGCCCAGACCGGCGCCGTCGATGATATCCAATGCCTGGCCGGTAATCGGCAGATCGGCGAGGCCGGGGTCGGTGACCAGCAGCGGGTTTTTCAGACCGGTTTGAACGCAGGCTTCGGCCAGCTCGGCAATGCGGCCGGCGCCGAAGCGAATTGCGGTGGGGTAGCTCCAATTGGCGTGGGTCAAGGCGTGATCTTTCAGACAGGTTGGCGCAGGTGGAAACTTTTGGGCCGGGTCAACATGTCGTAGCCAATGGACGACAATGTCGCGCCGCGCCCGGTATCCTTGACGCCGGTCCAGGCCAGCTCGGGGTCGAGGTAATCGCAGCGGTTGGCGAATACGGTGCCCGTCTGAACCTGTGCGCCGATTTCTGCCGCGGCCTCGATATCGGCGGTCCAGATCGAGGCGGTGAGGCCGAAGGAACTGTCATTCATCAAAGTGACCGCCTCGTTGTCGTCCTTGACTTTCATTATACCGATCACCGGGCCGAAACTCTCCTCGGTCATAACCGACATCTGGTGATTGACGCCGGTCAGCACCTGAGGGGCCATGTAGGCCGAGCCCTTGGCGTCCATGGCAAACGCGCTCACATCGATATGGGCAGTTGCGCCGTCCCTGACTGCGTCTGCGATCTGGCCGCGAACAAATTCGGCGGCAGCGGGTTTGACCATCGGGCCGATGGTGGTGGTGGTGTCGAGCGGGTTACCCAGAACGTATTTTCTGGTGAGATCGGCAAAGCCGTCGACAAAACGGTCAAATTGCGATTCTGCGACATAGATGCGTTCGATGCCGCAGCAGGACTGACCGGAATTGAAAAAGGCGCCGTCGACAAGGTTTTCGACGGCAAATTCCAGATCGGCGTCGGCGCGGACGTAAGCTGGATCCTTACCGCCCAATTCAAGGCCGACGCCGATGAATTTCCCGGCGCTGGCCGTTTCCATCGCCTTGCCGCCGGGAACCGAGCCGGTGAAATTGACCTGATCGATATCGCCGGACCCAATGAGGCGGCTGGTTTGCTCGTGGGACAATACAAGATTGGCGAAAAGCCCCTGGGGCAAGCCGGCCTTTTTGAATGCCGCCTCGAAGCGTTCGCCCACCAACAAGGTCTGCGAGGCGTGTTTGAGGATGACGGCATTGCCCGCCATCAGCGCCGGGATCACGGTGTTGACGGCAGTCAGATACGGGTAGTTCCAGGGGGCAATAACAAGGACGGTGCCCAGCGGCTCACGGCGGATTTCCCGGGTAAACCCCGTTTTTTCCGGCGGTACGATCGGCGCCAGCGCGTTTTGGGCCATGGCGATCATGGCGGTGGCGCGTTCCTCAAAACCGCCAAGCTCGCCTGCGCCAAATCGCACCGGGCGGCCCATTTGCCAGGCCAGTTCGGGCACAATGTCATCTTTCATCGCCAACATAGCGGTGACTGCAGATGTGCAGTATTTGGCTCGTTCGGCGACGGATAGGGCAGCCCAATGGCTTTGCGCGGAATTAGCTGCTGCGGTGGCAGCGTTAATGGCGCTGTCGGTGGCGTGGTCCCGGCTTGCATAGGTCGAGCCGTCGACGGGTGAAATAATATCTACCATTGATCAGTATCTCTCAAAGCCGCGCTGGAGTTCCCAGTCGGTGACGCGGGCGTCATATTCGGACTGTTCCCAGCGGGCGGTGTGGACGTAATGGTCGATGACGGTGTCGCCAAGCGCCTGGCGCAGCATGGCGGAATTGTCCATGAGACCGATGGCCTCGCGCAAGGTTTTGGGCACCTCGACAAGATCGTCGCCCTGATAGGCATCGCCTGAATATCCCGGTACCAGCTCCAGTTTTTCGTCGATGCCGGCGAGCCCCGCGGCAAGGAGGGCGGCGAAGGCCAGATAGGGGTTCAGATCCGCGCCGCCGACGCGGCATTCCATGCGGATGGCTTTTGTGCCGGCGCCGCAGAGCCGGTAGCCGGCGGTGCGGTTGTCCAGGGACCAGATTGCCTTGGTGGGGGCGAAGGTGCCGGCCTGAAAGCGTTTGTAGGAGTTGATGTAAGGCGCGAGGAAATACGTCGTTTCGCGGGCGTATTTAAGCTGGCCGGCGGTATATTGCCGCATCAGCTCGCTCATGCCGTTCTCGCCCGCCTCATCCAGGAAAAGCGGCGTTTGGCCGGATTTGTCCCACAACGAAGAATGGATATGGCTGGACGAGCCGGCAAGATCGTAGCGCCACTTGGCCATGAAGGTGACGGCCTTGCCCAGGCCAAAAGCGATTTCTTTCACGCCGTTTTTCAATATGGCGTGGTTATCGGCCATGGTCAGGGCGTCGGCATAGCGGACATTGATTTCCTCTTGCCCCGGTCCCCATTCGCCCTTTGAGGTCTCGACCGGAATGCCGGCGGCGTGGATGCCATTGCGAATGGCGCGCATGACCGGCTCTTCCTTGGTAGTCTGAAAGATATGGTAGTCCTCAATGTAACTCCCGGCGGTGGTCAAGTTGTTATAGCGCTTGTCGCGGGCCGAATTGTAGGTCTCGTCAAAGAGATAAAATTCCAGTTCCGACGCCAGATAGGCACGCATTTCACGGGCCTCAAGCCGGGCCACTTGAGATTTCAGTATGGCGCGGGGGCTATGGGCCAGCGGTGAATGGTCGTGGTGGTCGAGTACATCGCACAACACCAGCGCCGTTGCCTCCAGCCACGGCACCCGGCGGATGGTGGAAAGGTCCGGTGCCATGGTGAAATCGCCATACCCCCTGGACCAGTTGGCGGCGGCATAACCTGGAACCGGTTCCATGTCGATATCGCAGGCCAAAAGATAGTCGCAGCCATGGGAGGCTTCAAAACCGCTTTCGATAAAAAATTCACCATGAAAGCGTTTGCCAATCAGCCGGCCCTGCATGTCGACCATGGC
>QILX01000276.1 GCA_003232175.1 Hyphomicrobiales bacterium
AAGACCGACCTGATGGCCGAGCTGGAAAAGATCACCCGCGTCCTTGGCAAAAAAGAAGCGGGCGCACCCCACGCGGTGCTGCTGGTGCTCGATGCGACCGTGGGCCAGAATGCTATTTCACAAACCGCTGTTTTTGGCGATGTCGCCGGAGTGACAGGCCTTATAATGACCAAGCTCGACGGCACCGCCAGGGGCGGCATTCTGGTGGCCCTGGCGACGAAGTTCGGCCTTCCCGTCCATGCCATCGGCGTCGGTGAGCAGGTTGACGATCTTCAACCGTTTTCCGCCAAGGATTTTGCCCGCGCCATAGCTGGAATTGAGGCCGAGGAGACCTAATGACCGACAATAAAAAACCCGAAGATGAACCTTCAGCCGATACCGAGGCGCCGGTATTCGGGGCTAAGCAAATCCTCAAGCTGCTGATCGAGATGGGTCCGCTTGTGGTCTTTTTTGTCATGAATTCGCGCACCGACATTTTCACCGCGACCGCGGCCTTCATGGTCGCCATTGTTATCGCTTTGCCGGCATCGTGGTTTTTGATGAAACGCCTGCCGACAATGCCCCTGGTAACGGCTGTCTTTGTGCTGGTTTTCGGCGGGTTGACGCTCTATCTGAACGACGAAATTTTTATCAAACTCAAGCCCACCATCGTCAATGTCATGTTCGGGGCCATTCTGCTTGGCGGGCTTGCCTTTGGCCGCTCTTTCCTGAAAATCGTCTTCGCCGACGTCTTTCGCCTGACCGAAGAAGGCTGGCGCCATCTGACCTTCCGGTGGGGTCTGTTTTTTTTCCTGCTCGCGGTTCTCAACGAGATCGTTTGGCGCAATTTTTCAACCGATGACTGGGTGAATTTCAAGGTCTTCGGCATTGCGCCGCTGACCATGGTCTTCGGCATGATGCAGATGGGCCTGTTGACCCGCTTCGAGGCCAAACCCGGGGACGGCAAAGACAGTTAGAGCCATTCGAATTTAGATTTACCACCCCCGCCATTCGATCCAGTCGCCATGGGCATGGGCAAATCCGAGTTGGCGTGTTTTGCCTTCGGGCCAGGTTGTCAGGCGGATTTCGGCCGAGGCTGTGTTTGCGTTCCATTCCATGGCCACGCGGGCCAGGGGCGCGGTCTTGGTGGCTCTGGCGCCGGCTTCACGGATACGGGCCTCGGCTATGGCGGCTTCATATGCGGGAAGATACTGCCAGACGATTGTGTGGAAGAGCAGGGTCAGCCGTCCCTCCCGCCGCGGAGCCAGGGCGCCTTCAAGCCAATTGCCGATTGTCGCGCGCTCGACGGTGTGACCGATGGCTCGGGCCGTGATCATGGCGGCATTCAGGCGTGCGATCCGGGAGCCCTGATCTGGCCAGACATAGCTGCGCAGTCGCCGCCGCGCGGATTTGGCGGCAAGATCCAGGGGGGCGGCATCGCAGCCCTGCCGGCGGGCTACACTTATTTCTGCGGGCGGCGGTGAAGGCCCGGTCCAGTCCGGCGCAAGAATCGGTTCGGCGGAACTTGGCCCGGCCTTCAGGCCTCCAAGCCGATACCGGTATTGGTCAAACACCAGATTGAGGCCGGCGCTGGCGCCGCATTCCAGCAGGTGCAGTGGTAAAGGGATGCGGTGCGCCAGCTCGTGGGCGGCAGCCATCACAACGGAGGCACGGCCCACTTCGTTGGTTTGAGGCGGGGTATCGAGATAACCGTCGACAAATTCGCAATTCGCAGCGATGGCGTCGGTTATAACCGGCCAAATGGCATCGATGTCGGGCGCGGTGCCGTTTGCCAGATCATCATAGATTGCCCTCAGCGCCGGCGACCGGCCCGAAAGCGCCAGGGCATGAACCGCACCGGTAAATCGCAATGGGACAGCATCCGTGGTCCTTGGCCCCGGCCACTGGCTAAGCCGGTTGGCAATGTCCGAAGTGTCGCCCAGCCAGCCAGCGGCGCTGGTGAGCACAGCGGCTGTAAAAGGTGATCCAAGGCGTGCGCATGCGTCGGCCTGCTCCAAAAACAAAGCGTGCATGGTCCGGGCTTTGGACATGACGATTTCCTTTTTGACAGTACCGGATAACACCGATGGGATTGCGGTATTGGCATTCGTCAACGAATGCCTTGCGTCTGCCGCTTTGGCAGGCGAATAAGGGGTATGTCCGAGCCCCATAACGCAGAAACCCTGAGTCTGGATGAGTCGGTAACCCATCTTATCCATCGCGCCGGTCAGATTGTCGACGAGGCGGCCTCAACCGAGTTGGAAAAACTCAAAATCACGCCGCGTCAGTTTACTCTGTTAGTGGCGATTGAGGCAAATTCCGGCGCCACCCAGGTGGAGTTGATCAAATTTACCGGAATCGACCGGTCAACCATGGCGGAAATGACCCGCCGGCTGGTGGTGCGCGGACTGATCGACAAACGCCTGCGCCACGATGACAACCGCGCCTCGGCGCTCAAACTTTCAAGCACCGGAAAACGGCTTTTAAAACAATGCCGCTCAGCGGTGATTTCGGCTGAGAAAAAATTTCTCGAGCGGATTTCTCCAAGCCGGAGGAAATCGCTGATGACGATCCTCACCGCCGTCATTGCCGGGCCAAAGGCGCCGGGCAAATCCAGACGCCGGGCGGCTAGACCGAAAGATTAAGGTGGGCGCCGGGTGATACGTAAGGCTTTGACTGCGAGAGCGGGGACCGGGGTTCGGATGGGCGCATAGGCTTAATATCCGAAGGTGCCGGCGAAGCGATTTCCTGCAGGCCCAGCAATGCCGACCGGGCGGCATCGGACAGCTCAATCCGAACCGCCGGCGAACTTTTGATGGTTTTTCGAACCGGTTCGGCCTGAAATGGCGTCGTGCCGCCCTGCGGTTTTTGCGCAGCGCGGGGGTTTGCCGGCTGATAGGCGGAACGGGCCAACATGGCCAGGGAAATTTGGCTGCTCGACACGTAAATTCGCTCGTCCGTTGCGGGAGAGTTGGGTTCTGGAGCATATTTCGAATCCACGGGAGCGGGCTGGTGCCGCTAACGTCTGAACAGAAAACGCTCTAACCCTCATTAACGAATTATTAAGGTTAACAAATCGTTAAGATCCGGCCTCCATGGCCGCGGCGATCGCCGGTTTCAGTTTTTCCTCAATAATGCGCGGGCTCAATGGTCCGACATGTTTGAACCGGATAACGCCCTTGCGGTCCACGACAAAAGTTTCCGGTATGCCGTAGACCCCCCAATTTATCGATGTACGGCCCTGGGGATCGACACCGACGGCATCGTAAGGGTTGCCCAGCCCGCCAAGAAACCGTCGGGCATTGGCGGCCTTGTCCTTGTAGTTGATGCCAAAGACGCGGAAACCCGGCTCATTGGCAAGTTCCATCAAGAACGGGTGTTCAACCCGGCAGGGGCCGCACCACGAGGCCCACATATTGACCACCGTAACCTCGCCACCGGCAAGTTCGGCGGCGTCGAAACCCGGACTGAGCGTGCCATCTTCGCGTTTAAGACCATCCAGGGCGGGCAGGTTAAACTCAGGCACCTGTTTTCCCAACAGTACCGAGGGCAGGTTTGACGGGCCACCGGCACGAAGGGCAAAAAAGAAGGCGATTGCGAGCCCGCCAAACAAGATAATCGGCAAAAAGGCCAAAATGCCGCGAGATGATTTTTCAGCCTCCTCGCCACCGCCGCTGGAGGGGTCGTCGGCCGGGCTATCGCTCGGGTTGGCTGTCATTGGTTCGGTTCCTGTTGGGGCGACCGCCGTCGCGACAGGCCGCGGCGTTCAAGCGCCGCCAGCAAGCGCACCTGGCGGCGCAGATTGATCCAGACATAAAGCGCCAGCCCCGCAACACCGACACCTACGGCGATATAAGACAGGATAACAAAATCTATTTGCGTCACCGTAGTCACCCGTCAACTTGGGCCAGATGAATAGCCCGCACATGCTGGCGGGTAATTTCCGCTCGCATCGCGGCCAGCTGCAACACCAAAAAAAGCAGGCCAAATGCCGTAATCATAATCAGCAAAGGTGTCAGCATGGAGCTATCAATCGACGGCCCGTCCATCCGCAGCAGACTGGCGGGCTGGTGAAGCGTGTTCCACCAGTCGACCGAGAACTTGATGATCGGTATGTTGACAAAACCGACAATGGCAAGGATCGCGGCGGCCCGGGCGGCCTTGA
>QILX01000020.1 GCA_003232175.1 Hyphomicrobiales bacterium
AATAACCTGCGCGGGTTGGTTGCCGAAAATGCCGCGACCCGCGAGGAATTGATGAACGTGATCGCGCTCAACGATTCTATCCGCGCGGATCTTCGCAAGCTTCAACAAGAACGGATTGATGTTGGTGTCGGTTCTGCCAAACGGCGCAATGACCGCGACCAACTGCGCCTTAGAGACAATCAACTGGTGCAGGAACGTCGCCGCGAGTTGCAGAAATTAAGGGCGCAGACCAATGACGAGATTTTGATCCGCGCAGCCCGGCCGGGGCGGATATTGGAGATGAAGGTCAATCCAGGAGATGTGCTGACGGTCGGTGAAGCGATTGCGACAATCGATGTGAGCGGTGGGCAGGTTTCTGATAAAAATAGTTTTGACGCGGTGCTGTTTGTTCCGCCCGACAGCGGCAAACGGATTGACCCCGGCATGAAGGTGGAACTGGTCCCAACCACCACGGCCAAAGAGATTTATGGTTATATTAAAGGCGAAGTGGTCTCGGCCAGCGCGCTCCCCGCCAGCCGCGAAGCGATGCGGCGTTATTTGCAGAATGATCAGCTGGTGGAGCAGCTTTCCGCTAACGCCGCGCCGATTGAAGTGCGGGTTCGGTTGGAGCGGGCGAGCAATGGCAGCGGCTTTATCTGGTCGGCATCCAGCGGACCCGAGCGTCCGGTAACCAAGGGCACTTTTCTGTCGGGCAAAGTCGTGATTGAGCGCCGCCGGATGGTTGATGTTGTGTTGCCGGGCGTGCGTAACCGGATAAGTCACAGCATTTCCGGCCAGTGAAACTCGCCCAGTGAAACCCGCCCGCACTCCCACTATCCTGCAAATGGAGGCCGCCGAATGCGGCGCAGCTTCACTGGCGATGGTGCTCGGGTATTACCGGCGGTTTGTGCCGCTGGAGGAGTTACGCGATCTGTGCGGGATATCGCGAGATGGAGCAAAAGCATCCAACATCTTAAAGGCTGCGAGAAATTTCAGCTTAGATTGCAAAGGGTTAAAAATAGAACCAGAAAATTTGGAGAAGCTCGGTTTTCCCCTTATTGCCTTTGTAAACTTCAATCACTTTCTGGTTGTCGAGGGAATTGAGCGAGGCCAAGTCCATATCAACGATCCTGTTTCCGGTCACCGGGTAGAGGCTATCGAGGAGTTTTCACAAGGCTTTACCGGAGTTGTGCTCACTTTTGAACCGGGACCGGAATTCGTTGCAGCCGATGACCGCCCATCGATTATCTCTTCACTCATCCGCCGTGTCGAGGATTACCGACAACCGCTTCTGTTCATATTCCTGATCAGTTTACTGCTGATAATACCCGGTATAATCGTTCCGTTTTTTACGCAGATCTTCGTCGATTATGTGCTGGTGCGCGCGCTTGATGATTGGCTCGCGCCGTTGCTTATCGGGATGGGATTAACTGCTATCTTGCGTTTCTTTCTGTTGGTCATGCAGGAATCCGCGCTGGTCCGGTTGGCTGGAGAAATGAAGGAAAATTCGAGTAGCCAACTGCTCAGCCATATGTTGAGATTGCCAATCGCGTTTTTTGAGCAGCGCTTTACTGGGGAGATAGCAGACCGGGTGAGACTGAATGAAGGTTTAGTTGAGCTTCTCACCGGGCAGGCGATTCAGGCTGCGATTAATCTGCTGCTGGCGGCATTCTATTTTGCGGTGTTGCTCTACTTCAGCGTGCCGCTGACGCTCATCATATTGTTTCTCGCTAGCCTTAATATTTTAATATTGCTCTATACCAATGCCGTTATCTCGGAAAAGTTCCGGAAAGTTTCAATTGATCAAGGCAAGCTTGCTGGTGCCCGGATAGCGGGCCTAAAGGACATCGAAACCTACAAGGCATCGGGTGGCGAAAATTTATTGTTCAATCGCTGGACCGGACTACAGACGAAGGCCGTGAGCGGGATGCAGGAAGCGGCCGCAGTGCGCGCGTGGACAGGGCCAGTCCCCGTACTGCTATCTACACTCATCATGCTGGTGACGCTCGTTGGTGGCGGTTATCTGGTGATGGAGGGGCAGTTTACATTAGGCGAACTGGTCGCATATCAGGGGTTAGCACTGAGCTTTTCAGCACCGATCACGATGCTTGCCTCTTTCGGGTCAGAATTGCAGCAGATCCGCACTTTTACAAACCGTCTTGATGACACGCTCGATCAGCGCCCTGATCCGGCTTTTGCCGAAATCGACGCGAATGAGACCAATAGATTGCCAAGCGGTTCGATCAGCCTGATCGATGCCAGCTTTGGCTATAATCCACTCGATCCTCCCATAATTAACCAGCTGATGGTCGAAATCACGCCCGGCCAGCGCATTGCCTTTGTTGGTCCTTCCGGCTCTGGTAAATCCACAGTCGGCAAGATGATCGGCGGGCTGGTGACCTTGCAATCAGGACGCATCGAAATTGGCGGTCGCACTCGGGACCAATGGCCTCGCGCGGTGCTTGCCTCGCAAATGGCCTATGTCCGGCAAGAGGTGATGCTGTTTGGCGGGTCGGTGCGCGACAATATTAGCCTTTGGGATAGCTCGATCGGCGATGCTGATATCGTTCGCGCCGCTCAGGATGCAGCAATCTATGACAGGATTATGACACTTCCGGGCGGATTTGATGCGCCCATTGCTTCGGGGGCAACTAACCTGTCTGGCGGTGAACGCCAGCGCATTGAAATCGCCCGCGCGCTGGCGACAAATCCCTCAATCATCATATTGGATGAGGCGACCAGCGCGCTCGATCCGGTATCCGAATATCATGTGATGGAAGCAATCCGCCGGCGTGGCCTGACCTGCATAGTGATCGCTCACAGGCTTTCTACCATCCGGGATTGCGACGAGATCATCCTGCTCGACCAGGGCCATGTTATCGAACGCGGCAGTCACACCGCGCTCATTGAAACCGGCGGTGCTTATGCGGCGTTGTTGGAGGCTTAGATGAGTGAAGGTAGCTTCAGCATCTCGGGCAATCAGCCGCAAACACTCGAAGCGGGACCACCGATCTTGTGCGCACCGGACGGCGATCCATTCATCATCGAAAACGGCGAAGCGGAGTTATATCTAAGAACCCCGACCGCACAATATTTCATCGGCGTTATCACATCTGGACAGGCGATTTTTCCTGCATGTGAAGATGATGCTAGCTTTGTCTTGATCGCCAACAAAATGATCACTGTATTGGCAACCGATGCAAAGATACGCGCCGGGATAGAAAAACAGTGGGCCGCCATGTTGGCGGAACTTGTTCAAGGATTTGCCGTTGATGAGGCTCCGCAATCTGCGTTGCAGGTCAATAAACAGTTGCTGCAATTTTTGCAGATGCTGGACGACAAAAACGAAGCACAAAAATTCGCGCGCCTGCAAGCTTTCGGCAACACCGATAATCAATCCAACGCTGGCTCTGCTTCCCTGACCGAACAATTTGTATCGGTAACGAAAGCACTTAAGATCAAAAATCCGCAAATGCAATATATTGGCCACGAACGAACCTTTGATGATGTTCCGGCCCTAGCACGCAAATTCGGTCTGTCGTCGCGGTTCGTAAAACAGACGGGCGACTGGTATCTGCAGGATCAGGGTTTTCTGGTTTTGCAATACCGCGATGACAGTCGCCCGGTTTGCGCTCACTTCGTGGACGGGGAATATATCACCGCAGATGGGCTGAAACTGGACGCGGACAATCAATCATTGCTGACCCAGAGCAGCTATGCGCTTTCGCCGCCACTGCCGGAGAAAATCGAAGGCCTATGGTCTCTCGGAAAATTTGTCATTGGCGGAAATGCCAGCGAGCTTAAAAGCATCGCATTCGCTGCGGTTTTCATCGGGGTATTGGGTGCCATAACTCCGCTTGCGACGGGGTGGATACTGACCGATCTAGCGCCATCGGGAGAGGCTGCATTGCTGGCCGGGATTGGCGGCGGGTTGGTCATGGCGGCAATCGTCAGTTACGCGCTGGCGACCATCCGCAGCATGGCTACCAGCCGGATGGAAGGCAAAACCAGTGCACGGCTTACCACAGCACTTTACGACCGGATTCTACGCCTACCGACATCTTTCTTCCGCGAATATACTGCCGGTGATTTGAACCAGCGCCTTTCGGGCGTGGATGGTATGCGGCAACTCATCCTCTCGCTATCACT
>QILX01000047.1 GCA_003232175.1 Hyphomicrobiales bacterium
GGCATTTCCCACGATCTGGTTCTTGCCGAAGCTGTCGTTGCGCCGGGGTCGCGGCTCACCGGTCGCACGATTGCCCAGGCGCACCTGCGGGCCGAGACTCAAGCAATTGTTCTGGGCGTGCGGCGGCGGAGCCGCATGATCCGCATCGCGCTTAACGCCATACGCCTGGAAGCCGGCGATGTCATATTGGTGCTGGGCTCGACTTCCGCCATGGGTCGGTTGCGTTTCAATCGCGATGTGCTGCTGGTCGAATGGTCGCTGACCGAAATCCCCAATTCACGAGCCGGGCTCCGCGCTCTGGCGATCATGGCGGCGACCGTGACCACCGCCGCAACCGGACTTTTGCCCATCTCCATCGCAGCGCTGGGTGGGGCCCTGGGGATGGTTCTCGCCAATTGCCTCAATATTCGCCAGGCGGCCCGCGCCTTCGATCGGCGCATCTATCTGATGGTCGGGGCTTCACTGGCCTTGGCGGCACCACTGGAAGCGACGGGCGCGGCACAGCTTGCGGCCCTGTGGGTCGTCGATGTCATGGGCGATTCGAGCCCGGCCATGCTGCTGTCGGCGTTTTTTCTGCTCATCGCTCTTTTCACCAATTTGCTGTCCAACAACGCCACGGCAGCCCTTTTTACCCCTATTGCCATTTCGGTTGCCCAGGCGCTGAATCTTGATCCGGCACCGTTTGTCCTCACCGTGATCTTCGCCGCCAACTGTTCCTTTGCAACACCCATGGCCTACCAGACCAACCTTCTGGTCATGGGACCGGGCCACTACCGGTTTGCGGATTTTTTGAAAACCGGCGGTCCTCTCGTTATTATCATCTGGCTTGTCTTTTCATTGACGGCACCATGGTATTTTAATTTGTGAATGATGTTCCGGCGCGCCCGCCTTGAAGGAGGAATCGGTTGAGCAAACAATCGCGGAACTTTCCGCAATTCTATGTAACGACCCCGTCGCCCTGCCCTTACCTGCCGGGGCGCAAGGAGCGCAAGGTTTTCACCCACCTTGTCGGCGGCACCGCCGTACCGCTGAACGATGCGCTGTCGCTGGTGGGGTTCAGGCGGAGCCAGAACGTTACCTACAGGCCAGCGTGCCAGGACTGCAATGCGTGTGTTTCGGTTCGGGTTTTGGCGGCAGAATTTCAACCCGGACGCAGATTTCGGCGAAACCTAGGTCTAAATGCCGATATTGTTGTGCGCGAGGTCGACGCCGTGGCCAGTGCCGAGCAATTCGAAATCTTTTGCGAGTATATCGAACAGCGCCACGCCGATGGCGGCATGGCCGACATGACCCTTTATGATTTTGTCCAGATGGTGGAGGAAAGTCAGGTCAACAGCACGATTGTCGAATACCGGCGTAAAGTGCCGGGCACTCCCCCGGGCCACGATGGTGGACAACTTGTTGCCGCAGTCCTTATCGACCGGCTGCAGGATGGCCTGTCGATGATCTATTCGTTTTTCCGCCCCGACGAAAACCGCCGCGGGCTGGGCACATTCATGATCCTTGATACACTGGCAAGAGCAAAACGGCTGGGGCTTTCCCATGTCTATCTGGGCTATTGGGTCAAAGGCTCAGATAAGATGGATTACAAATCCCGGTTCCAGCCTCAGGAAAAACTTATAGGACAGAATTGGCGGCGGACTGAGAGGTCCGGTTGAACCAAACTCGGTCTCCCAAAAATGGGAACCGGATTTAGGAGACCGGCGTTAAATTGCTGAGAAGCGCAATTCAGTGATGTGGCTGTACCTCTCGCCAGGGTCCAGCCGGGCGCTGGGGAAGCCGGCCTGGTTGGGCGCATCGGGCCAGGTCTGGGTTTCCAGCGCAAACCCGCAACGACGCCCGTAGGCGACCCCGCCCTTGCCGATGCCGCTGCCATCGAAATGCTCGGCGGTATAGAGCTGCAAGCCCGGCTCGGTGCTCCAGACCTCCAGCTTGCGGCCGCTTTTTTCCGACGCAGCCGTCGCCATCCGGTGAAGCTCCCCCCGGGTTCCATCAACACTGAAGCAAAGGTCATACCCGCCATCAGCATGGGAGGGAATATCGCGACCGATGGCTTTGGGCCGGCGAAAATCGAATGGCGTGTCGGACACATCGGCAAGATCGCCGGTGGGAAGAAGCGCCTTTGTCGCTGTCACCATGCGCTGCCCATAAATTTGCAGCACCTGGTCGCCAATATTGCCGGCGCCATGACCATCCAGGTTCCAATAGGCGTGGTTGACCAGATTGACAATTGTTGGCCGGTCCGAAATGGCGGACATCTCAATGAACAGCGTCGCGCCGGCAACACGGTAGGACACGCTGGCCTCCAGGGTGCCGGGGAAACCACCATCGCCGTGGGGCGAAGTGATGGAGAATGTCGCCGAGTTTCGGTCAGCCTGCACCAGGGCCCAGTTCTTGCGGTCAAAGCCATTGTGGCCGCCATGCAGGCATGTGGTGTCTTCATTGGCCTCAAGGGCCCATTCGGTGCCATCAAGTTCAAAGCGGGCATTGCTGATGCGCCCTGCGAACCGGCCGCAAGTTGCGCCATGATAATCACGCCGCGATAAGGTATCGTCCAACTTATCAAGGCCAAGGATGACATCGTCATAACCGCCGGCGCCGGGGGCATGGACTTCCCCGATCGCGGCGCCGAAGCTCAAAAGTCCAACATGAAAGCCGTCCACATCACCTAAGACAAGATGTTCAATGGGAAGGCCCTGCGCATTGCCCAGGCTGGTTATATCGGCGCTCATCCGGCTTTATTCATGATTTTGGAGCGAATGTATTGGAGCGCGGAAAACCCTTGGGCGGCAGTCGGCCAGCCTGGGCGCGGGAGCCGCGCCATTCGGCAAAATCCTCAACCGTCCAGTTACGTCCCGAGGCGTCAATCCAGGTCAGGCCGTCGGCGGCGGTAAAGACCTTGGCATCGGCGAGACCGCCATCCTTGTAACGCTGCAGGCGCACACCGCGACCACGGGTTATTGTGTTAACTTCCGCGAGCGGGAACACCAGCAGCTTCCGGTTCTTGCCAATGACGGCAACACTGTCCCCTTCAGCATTCACGCAAAGGCAGGCCTCAGCGGGAGACTTTACGTTCAAAACCTGACGGCCTTTGCGGGTATTGGCCAGAACCGTGTCCTCCTCGACAACAAATCCATGGCCGGTGGTTGCGGCAATCAGCAGTTTGCGTCCCGGTTTGTGGACAAAAAGCGAAACGATATCTTCGGCTTCATCGAAATCGAACATCAGCCGGATGGGCTCGCCATGGCCACGCCCACCGGGCAGCCGGTCAGCGGCAAGGGTAAAGAACCGTCCGCCGGTGGCAAAGACCACAAGCCTGTCGGTGGTCTGGGCCTTGACCACAAACGCGGCGCTGTCATCGGTCTTGAAACTCAGGGCCTCGACGTCGTCGATATGGCCTTTCAGGGATCTGATCCAGCCTTTTTCGGACAGGACCACCGTCACTGGTTCGCGTTCGATCATCGCCTCGGTGATATCGAATTCGACAACGGGCGCATCCGCAATCTTGCTGCGGCGCCGGCCCAGTTCGGTTTTCTGGCCGAATTTCATTCTGGTCTGGCGCACCTCCCATGAGATGACGCCCCATTGCCTCTCTTCGGAGCCAAGCAATATCTCAAGCTCCTCTTGTTCAACCGTCAGATCATCGAATTCTTTGCGAATTTCCAGCTCTTCAAGCTTGCGCAGCGACCGCAGGCGGATATTCAATATCGCCTCGGCCTGAACATCGGTCAGCTCGAACGTCGTCATCAGAACCGCCTTGGGTTCGTCCTCCTCGCGGATGATGCGGATGACTTCGTCCAGATTGAGGTAGCAGATCAGATAGCCGCCAAGGATCTCGAGCCGGTGGGCGATCTTCGCCAGCCGGTGACGGGTGCGGCGCAAAAGCACCTCGCGGCGGTGGGCCAGCCAGGCGTTCAGGACTTCGCCCAGCCCCATGACAACGGGAACTTTTCCCCCCTTCAGCACATTCATGTTCAGAGGCACGCGGGTTTCAAGATCGGTGAGCTTGAACAGCGATTCCATCAGGTGGGTGACATCAACATTGCGGCTTCTGGGCTCAAGGACAACGCGGATTTCCTCCGCCGATTCGTCGCGGATATCGGCCAA
>QILX01000273.1 GCA_003232175.1 Hyphomicrobiales bacterium
ACCGCCTGGCTCGGCGTAACGACACGATTTTTATCAAGTTTTGGACGGATCATAAAAGGCTGGTCCAGCGCGCTCACCACGTGGAGCATCTGATCGTCCTCAAGCCCGCCGGTATCGACCAGGATCCGGGCTCCGGCGTTGGCGGCCTGAGCCATGGTTTCGGCGTGGCAGGTAAAAATGGCGGTCCGTATTCCCTCCCCTGTCAAGGCTTCTATGACCGGCATGATGCGCTGTCGTTCGGTGTCTTTGGAGGCTGACCTGCGGCCATCAATAGACCGCTCGCCCAGCACCATCACCCCGACAGCGTCAGCGCCCTCGCGCGCCATCATCCGCCCAGCTGCGATACCGAGCTTGGTATCACGCGCCGCATCAGTGGCAAGATCGAGCAGGGCGATGATCCGGGTGCGCCCCCAGCTCAGCCCGCCCGCTGGGGCCCGGGGGGCACTAAGCGCTTCCAGGCGTGTTGAAATGAACGGGTCTTTCGACCGCGCAAAGTCTCTGATCGGGTGGGTTTGAATGTCGCAATCGGGGGGTGCGCCTTCAGTTATGGTCACGGTGGTGAACGCCGAAGGCCCTCCGGCCAGCCAGCGGGCCACGCCGGCATCGACCGCGGCGCGGGCCTCGGGCCCGCCAATCAGGCCGTTGGGCTGCACGACACACCCATCCTGCATCCGGCCGACAGACTGGGCTGGACCGGATTGCGGACGCAAATTCATCAAGCGGGCAACAGGGTCGTTCATCATATGCAGTATAGGGCCGCCCCGTCTCCGACGCCATGGGCCGCCCGAGCCGCCTGGGTTGATGGCCAAGCGGCGCTGCCAACGGGCGCCATATCTTAAATCGCGTCAGTCAGGATTGCGGCTGCGGTTCCATGCCGCCGGTATCTTCCGCCGCCCCGGTTACCGGCACAGCGGAGCCCCCTTCGGGTTTGCTGTCGTCCGGGGTTTCTCGAACCGGCTTAACACCTTTGAGCAGACCCTTGATCTCGTCACCGCTCAGAGTTTCGAATTCCAGCAGGCCTTTAGAAATCGTGTGCAGCTCATCGATGCGTTTTTTTATGATTTTCTCTGCGGTTTTATAGCCCTGGTCGACGATGTTGTGAATCTCGCTGTCGACCAGCCTCTGGGTCTCGTCGGACAGGTTCTGGGTGCGGGCAATCGAATGGCCGAGGAAAACCTCTTCCTCATTGGAGCCATAGGCCAAGGGACCCAGCTTGTCGCTCATACCGAACTGGGTGACCATGGCACGGGCCATATTGGTAGCCATCTTGATGTCCGATGAGGCACCCGAAGTCACCATTTCGGTGCCGAAAACGATTTCCTCGGCGACGCGCCCACCCATGGCGACGGCAATATCGGCCTTCAACTTGGCTCGGGTTATCGACAGCTGATCGCGTTCAGGCAGTCGCATGACCATGCCAAGGGCGCGCCCGCGCGGAATGATTGTCGCTTTGTGGATCGGGTCCGACGCCTTTTGATAAATCGCCACCAGGGCATGGCCGCCTTCGTGATAGGCGGTGAGTTTTTTCTCTTCCTCGGTCATGACCAGGGTGCGCCGTTCGGCCCCCATCATGATCTTGTCCTTGGCGTCCTCAAAATCGACATGGGTTACCATCCGCCGACCGCGCCGCGCCGCCAGAAGCGCCGCTTCATTGACAATGTTGGCAAGGTCGGCGCCGGAAAATCCCGGAGTGCCGCGGGCGATGGTATTAAGTTCGACATCTGGCGCGAGAGGCACTTTGCGCACATGCACTTTGAGAATTTTTTCGCGGCCGATAATGTCCGGATTAGGCACCACGACCTGGCGATCAAAACGGCCCGGACGCAACAGCGCCGGGTCAAGAACGTCCGGCCGGTTGGTGGCGGCGATGAGAATGACGCCCTCATTGGCCTCAAAACCATCCATTTCGACCAGAAGCTGATTCAATGTCTGCTCACGCTCGTCATTGCCGCCGCCAAGCCCGGCGCCGCGATGCCGGCCAACCGCGTCGATTTCGTCGATGAAGATAATGCACGGGGCATTCTTTTTGGCCTGCTCGAACATATCGCGCACCCGAGAGGCGCCGACACCGACGAACATCTCGACAAAATCAGAACCCGAAATGGAGAAAAACGGCACATTGGCTTCGCCGGCGATGGCGCGGGCCAGAAGCGTTTTACCGGTTCCCGGCGGGCCGACGAGCAGCGCGCCCTTGGGTATACGACCGCCCAGGCGCTGATATTTCTGCGGATCGCGAAGGAATTCCACAATCTCCTGCAGGTCGTCCTTGGCTTCCTCGATACCGGCGACATCGTCAAAGGTGATGCGGCCCTGGCGTTCGGTGAGCAATTTGGCCTTGGACTTGCCAAAACCCATGGCCCGCCCGCCGCCGCCTTGCATCTGGCGCAGGAAAAACACCCACACTCCGATCAGTAGCAACATCGGGAACCAGGATACAAACACCGAGAAAAGTGCTGATTCTTCCGCCGGTTTGACGTTGATGGCGACGCCCTTGCTGTACAAGCGCTCGATCAAGCCCGGATCGTTGGGCGCATAGGTCTGGAAGGCCTGGTTGTCGTTGAAGCGCCCGGTGATCGTCTCGCCGGATATTGTCACCTCGCGGACATTGCCGCTTTCAACTTCAGCCAACAGCGTTGAGAAGTTGATCTCATTGGTAGCGCTGCGCTGGCCCGGGCTCTGGAACAAATTGAACAGGGCCATAAGCAACAGGCCAATAATGATCCACAAAGCGAGATTGCGAAAATTATTCACGTATTTTCCTCATCCAGGCGCAGGCGGCAGCCATTTTGGCGGCGCGGTTACACGGCACAAAGGCGTATGATGTTAGCATATGCCATCTTAGATAAGAATGGACAACCGCGTTGCAACAGCTCATAGCGGCCAAATCTTACCTTTATCACTAATTTGATCGACAAAATTCCACTTTTAGCCGCATCCCGGGGGTGGGGGCGGTAAAAACCGGCGGGGCCACGAGGTCAGAGCCGGAAAATCCACCCGGGATCGCCTGCCCGGCACAGAGCGGAATGTCCCGCAACTCAGCGGATGCCCCGCGTAACGCCTTAAACCCTTCTGGCCCAAGGGGACGGATCTGGACCGGTTCGCCGCTGCGATCCAGCCGCAATCGAAACCGGCGGTCCCAGATCGCCGTTTCCCCCGGCGACATGGTAAAGGTTTCAAGACCGCGAAGCTCACGGGCGATCATCGTTCCGGATTTCATCGGCACCACGCGACAACCGCCCAGGGTGCCCGCGATCCCGTCCTCAAGACCGGCGGCCAGGGTTTCAAGTCCCGCGCCAAGGGCCGGTGTCCGGCCACCGACCCAGCCGATGAGGGCGGCAAGAACCCGCAAGCGAATTTCTTCAGGGGCGGCGAAAAATAGCCGGTCATCAACAGTGGCAAATCCGGCCCCGTGCCTCGTGGTCGCAGATTCGAGGCATTGGGCCACATAGTGCTCAACCGCCAAATCGGCGCGGCCCAGACGGGCGGCGGCGGCGGCCAGGGGCACCGGGTCCAGGCCGACACCCGCCATTCCGCCCCCAGCGGCCATGGCCTGGCGCAGGCGAATGCGTTCATAACGGGGATCAAGATTTCCCGGATCGTCGATCCAGTCCTGCCCAAGGCTCCGGGCAGTGGCGCGCAGGCGGGCGGGCGGCACACCGAGCAAGGGACGGAACAGCCGCAACGATCCGATCGTGGTAATTTTTCGCATGGCACCAAGCCCGGAGAGCCCGCTGCCGCGCGCCAGCCGCATCGCCAGGGTCTCGGCCTGATCGTGAAGATGGTGCGCCAGAACCACCCCATCAGCGGTGTTGGCGGACACCCAGTCACCCATCAGGCGATACCGCAGGTCCCGGGCCCAGGCCTGAATTCCGCTTCGCGGTGGCGGTCCGTCCGCTGTCAAACCAGTATGGTCGAGCCCAGCCCTGGCCGCCCAGTCCGCCACCAACGCCAATTCACCGGCAGATTGCGGCCGCAATCCATGATCAACCGTTAGGACATGAAGGTTCGGCGCGGAGAATTCTGATGCCACCCAGTGCGCTAGAAGCCGCATCAGCGCTACGGAATCCGCGCCGCCTGAAACGCCGATGGCAAGCCTGGTAAACGAGGCCAGAGGTGCGAACAAATCGCATGCCTCCGCCGCTGTTACCGGTAAATCCAGATTGCCTTTGTTCATCGACCGACAATATCACCTGGCGCTGGAAACCGGAAATGCCTCCAGACCAGCGCATATTCTGAGTCCACAGCACCAGACTGCTCCGCGGTCTGGTGCTGTCTGAACAGAAAATTCTCTAGCTGACGGTGTTGGCCACTACCGTTACCGAGCGCCGGTTCTGGGTCCAGCAGGACTCAGCATCACAGGTTGCGACCGGCCGTTCCTTGCCAAAGGAGATCGTTCGAATGCGATTGGCCGCGATCCCCTGACCGGCGAGGTACGATCGGGTTGCTTCGGCACGCTGAGCGCTGAGGCCAAGGTTGTATTCGCGGGTGCCGCGCTCATCCGCGTGGCCCTGAATTTCAACCGTGACCCCGGGATAGCGCTTTAGCCAGGCGACCTGACGCAGCAAAATACCCCGTGCGGTGGAGCTTAATGTCACGCTGTCGGTCGTAAACAGGACTGTATCACCAACATTGACCGAAAAGTCCTGGGAGGATCCGGGCGTGGCATTGGCGACACTGGCGGTGTTGTTACGAGCCGCGCAGGCGCCAAGCACCAGACTGAGCAGAACAATACCGAAATACCGTACAAGATACGGACGAATTATCATCATTTTTCCCTTTGGGCGGACTACAACATTACCCCCCGGTAAGCTGCTATCTCAACCATGAACACCATTAAAAAACCGCCAATGGATGCTGCGGTTTTTGACCAATTCA
>QILX01000328.1 GCA_003232175.1 Hyphomicrobiales bacterium
GGCTGCACACGGGCGGTATTAATCACCGCGCCGATGCCGGTGGTCACGCCGCAGCCGATATAACAGACCTTGTCGAAGGGGGCGTCTTTACGGATTTTCGCCAGGGCGATTTCGGGCACCACGGTGAAATTGGCGAATGTCGAGGTGCCCATGTAGTGAAAAATCTTCTCGCCCCCGGCCGAAAACCGGCTGGTGCCATCGGGCATCAGGCCCTGGCCCTGGGTGGTACGGATTTTCTGGCACAGATTGGTTTTGCCCGAAGTGCAATAGTCGCAGACACGGCATTCGGGCGTATAGAGCGGAATGACATGATCGCCGGGTTTCAGGCTGGTGACGCCGGGCCCGATCTCGGCCACCACTCCGGCCCCCTCATGGCCCAGAATGGCGGGAAATATACCTTCAGGGTCAGCGCCGGACAGGGTGAATTGGTCCGTGTGGCAGATGCCGGTGGCTTTGATCTCGACCAGAACTTCCCCTTCCCTGGGGCCGTCCAGCTTGACATCGGTCACCTCAAGCGGCTTGCCCGCCGATACCGCCACAGCTGCCCGAACATCCATATTCGCCTCCCCGAAGAATTGTCAAAAACGCTGCGGGCGAGTTTGACCTCAGCTTGACAGTCGGGGCAACCCTTCTAGGGAGAATTCGCGATATTTTGGAAAATCATCACCATGGCGTTTGCCGCCGCACAGGGTTAAAACAGGCAGCAATATGGAAGGTTATGTCATATATTTTGTTCCCGTGTTGCCATCGTATTGTTCCTTGGCTTGTGGAACATGATGCGCGGCGGCAGCGCCAGACGGTCGCAGATACTGATGCGCTGGCGGGTGATCCTGCAATTTGTCGCCGTTATCGTCATCATGGCCGCTATCTGGATAACCAGGGGATAGTTCGACATGGTGGTGCTGAACCGGATATACACCCGCACCGGCGACACCGGTACAACCGCCCTTGGTTCGGGCGCGCGGGTGGCAAAATTCGACCTTCGTATCGAGGCCTTTGGCACTGTTGATGAAGCCAACGCCGCCGTGGGTCTTGCCAGACTGCATGCTTCCGAAGGTGATTTTGGAGGTCTGGATGTCATGCTCGCCCGGGTTCAGAACGATCTTTTTGACTTGGGCGCCGACCTTTGCGTGCCGGATACCGGCCCAGATACCGGTGAGGACCCCGGTTTTGAACCTTTGCGCATTGTCGCAGCTCAGACCGACCGGCTTGAGGCCGAGATCGATGCCATGAATGCCGAGCTGGACCCATTGCGGTCATTTGTTCTGCCCGGCGGCACCCATATGGCCGCAGCCCTGCATCTGGCCCGCACTATCGCCCGCCGGGCCGAACGCCGCATGGTCGAACTGGCCGGCAAAGACGGTGAAATCGTCAGCCCCGAAGCCCTGAAATTTATCAATCGTTTCTCCGACTTCCTCTTTGTCGCCAGCCGTTACGCCAATTTCAAGGCTGGCAGCGGCGATGTGCTGTGGTCACCGGGAAAAAACCGATGACGGCGTCGGGATAGGAGGCGGCGATGTTCGTACCCCTTAAGGACCGAAACCCGCTCAAGGCCGTATCGTTCCCATATGTCAATATCGGCATCATCGCCATCACCAGCCTGATTTTCCTGGTTTTCCAGTCCGGGCTGATGTTTTCGTTTCCGCACGGCGAATTGGTATTCGGGGTGATCCCGGCGGTTGTATTTGATTTAAGAACCCTGCCGCCGGATATCATCGAATTGCCCTTCGATCTTACCTTGGTGAGTTATCTGTTTCTCCATGGCGGCTGGATGCACCTCATCAGCAATATGCTGTTCCTGTGGGTGTTTGGCGACAATATTGAAGATGCCATGGGGCATGTGAGCTATCTGATCTTTTATCTTTTGTGCGGCGTGGCGGCGGCTATGGCCCATGCTTACCTGCAGCCGGAGTCCGAAGCACCATTGATCGGGGCTTCGGGGGCGGTGGCAGGGGTTATTGCGGCTTATCTGGTCCTGCATCCGCGGGTAAAGGTCTGGGTCCTGGTCCTGTGGCGGCTGCCGCTGCTGTTGCCCGCCTATTTGGTCCTTGGTTTCTGGGTTGGTCTCCAGTTCCTCAATGTCGCATTGGCCGGGCCGGACGACAACGTCGCCTGGTGGGCTCATATTGGCGGGCTTGCCGCCGGCGCGCTCCTCATTCCGCTGTTCAAACGCCGCGATGTGCCGCTGTTTGACCGGGGTACTCCGCGCTGAAACCGAACGTTTGTTCTTAAGCCCAATACATATCGTTGACAGGTCTCCAGCCCCTCAGTAGTTTTGCCGCACTGCAACATGCGGCTGGATTGGACCGGGGCGGTCCAGGAATGTCCAGTCCCGCATCCTAGTTCTCGGAGACGCAACCCATGAAGGTTCTGGTGCCCGTAAAAAGGGTGATCGATTATAACGTAAAAATCAGGGTGAAGCCCGACGGCAGCGGTGTCGAGCTGGCCAATGTCAAAATGTCGATGAACCCGTTTGACGAGATTTCCGTCGAAGAGGCCATCCGGCTGAAGGAAGCCGGAAAAGCCAGCGAAATCGTCGCGGTTTCCATTGGCCCGCAACAGGCCCAGGAAACCTTGCGCACCGCGCTGGCCATGGGTGCTGATCGCGCCATATTAGTGATCGCCGAGCCCAGCCCCGAGCCCCTGGCGGTCGCCAAAATCCTTGCCGCCATCGCCGCCGAAGAAGAGCCCGGTCTGATCATCCTGGGCCGCCAGGCGATTGATGATGACTGCAACCAGACCGGTCAGATGCTGGCGGCGCTTCTGAACTGGCCCCAGGGCACATTCGCCTCCAAGCTTGCGGTGGGCGACAAATCTCTTGAGGTCAAGCGCGAGGTCGATGGCGGATTGCAGACCTTGAAGTTGAACCTGCCGGCGATTGTAACCACCGATTTGCGGCTGAATGAGCCGCGTTATGCGTCCCTGCCCAATATTATGAAAGCCAAGAGAAAACCATTGGATACCAAAACCGCCGAGGATTATGGGGTCGATACCACCCCCCGGCTCAAAGTGCTGAAAACGGTCGAGCCCGAGGGCCGGGATGCCGGCGAAATTGTCGGCTCGGTGGCCGAACTGGTTGAAAAGCTGAAAACCGAAGCCGGGGTGTTGTGATGGCCATTTTGGTGCTTGCCGACCACGACAATGCCGTCCTCAAGGACGGAACCGCAAAGACCGTCACCGCGGCACGGGCTCTTGGCGGAGATATCCATATCCTCGTTGCCGGCTCCGGCGCTGACGATGTTGCCACGGCCGCGGCGGAAATCGATGGTGTTGCCAAAGTTCTGCATGTGGATGCCGAACACTACGCCAACGGGCTTGCCGAGCCGCTGGCGGCGTTGATCGTGTCGCTTATGGGCCCTTATGATGCGTTCCTTGCCTCCGATTCCTCCAATGGCAAAAACGTTGCCCCCCGCGTCGCGGCGCTTTTGGACCTGCCGCAGATTTCCGATATCACCGCGGTCATCGATCCCAACACCTTTGAGCGCCCCATCTATGCCGGCAACGCCATTCAAACGGTTCAGTCCGACCTGTCGAAAAAAATCATCACCGTGCGCACGACAGCCTTTGCCGCGGCTGAAACCGGCGGCAGCGCGGAAATCGAGACAGTGGATGCCGTGGCCGACCCGGGCCTGTCGTTTTTTGTGAAGAACGAATTGTCAGTGACCGACCGCCCTGAGCTGACATCGGCGAAAATCGTCATTTCCGGTGGGCGCGGCATGCAGTCGGGCGAAAATTTCGCCATGCTCGATCGCATCGCCAGCAAACTCGGCGCAGCAGTGGGGGCCAGCCGGGCGGCTGTCGATGCGGGCTATGTGCCCAACGAATATCAGGTCGGCCAGACGGGCAAGGTGGTAGCACCGGACCTTTACATCGCTGTTGGCATTTCCGGCGCTATCCAGCATCTGGCCGGCATGAAGGATTCAAAAGTGATCGTCGCCATCAACAAGGACGAAGAAGCGCCGATCTTCCAGGTCGCCGACTATGGTCTTGTCGCCGACCTGTTCACGGCGCTTCCCGAGCTGGAAGCCGAACTTGATAAGGTGATCTGAGATTATGACCGAAAAAATCAAATTGGTCGGCATAATTGGCGCAGGGCAAATGGGCGGCGGAATTGCTCATGTCTGTGCCCAGGCTGGCTATACGGTACTGCTGAACGATACGTCGCGGGAGCGGGCGGAGGCAGCGCTGGCGACCATAAATGGCAATCTTGCCAAACGGGTGGAGTCGGGCCGTCTAACCGATGCCGAGCGTCAGAAGATGCTTGAGCGGATCGCCATTGCCGAGGATTTTTCAGCCTTTGGCGCCGCCGATCTGGTCGTTGAAAGTGCCGTTGAGGACGAAGCCGTCAAGACCGACATCCTCGCGCAGGTCTGTCCGCATCTGAAACCCGATGCGCTCCTGGGCACCAATACCTCGTCAATCTCCATCACCCGCCTCGCCTCCGCCACCGACCGGCCCGAGCGCTTCATGGGCATACATTTCATGAACCCGGTGCCGGTGATGGAACTGGTGGAACTGGTGCGCGGCATTGCCACCAACGACGAGACCTTCGATGCAGCCAAATCCTTTGCGCGTTCTTTGGGTAAGACCATTGCGGTGGCCGAAGATTTTCCCGGCTTCGTGGTCAATCGCATATTGTTGCCGATGATCAACGAGGCGGTCTACACCCTTTATGAGGGCGTCGGTTCGGTCACCGCCATAGATACGGCGATGCGCCTTGGGGCACGCCA
>QILX01000244.1 GCA_003232175.1 Hyphomicrobiales bacterium
CGTTTTCGTGATGCCAGGCAGCTGAGAAAGGCGTCAAAATCGGCATAACCATCGTTGTGCCAATGAAATTGCCGGTCAGTCCGACGTAAAAATCCCGCCTGCCCAAATCCATCCCACTGGTCCTTGTCCATGAAAGTGACATGGGCGCTCGAAGCGCCAATACGGTCACAGAGCGTCGTGAGCGCACCGGCCATGGCCTGCGTGACCATGGCCCGGTCAACGCCAGGCCGGATCAAAAGTCTTGGACCGGTTACCGGTGTAAACGGTACCGAACATTGCAGCTTGGGATAGTAGTCACCGCCAGCGCTTTCAAACGCCTGGGCCCAGCCATGGTCAAAGACATATTCCCCCATCGAATGGGACTTCAGATAGGCCGGCATGACGCCAAGCGTACGGTCGCCGCTGTCCTTGAGCCAAAGATGTTGCGGCAGCCAGCCGGTTTGGGCACTAACGCAACCGGACGCTTCAAGGCTTGCAAGAAACTCAAAAGTTACAAACGGGTTCGCCGGGTGCGCGGAGCCGGCGCATGTACCCCAATCGGCGTCAAGACAGCCATTCCAGTCCGCAGCGCCAATGTCATGGATATCGGAAACGATCTGGATCTTAAGGGCCGCCGCCTCAACGGGTTTCACAACCGCACCTGAGTTTTGACCACCCCTGAGGGCGCTTCAGGTCTCGGGGCGGAACCCTTCAAAAATAATCTGGTCGGCATAGGTCCTGGCGGTCTCTATCTGCTTTGCGGTCTTTACCGTCCAGCTTAACAGCGGCAGACCGCATCGACGCAAGAGCAACGGCGCAAAGGCTGGCAGGCTGTTAATATCATAAGCGATAAAATGTGGCGATACGGTCGAGGTGTTGAGAAGATTTCGCAAGACGAATCTTCTGGCTGCCGAAAGTCCGACCTTGTGCCGCGCCTGACGAAATCCGCCGGAAACCAGGCCGCGCGGCAAAGACGGCGCCAGGGCCTTCAGGCCCCCGACAATACGCGGCGAAAACGACATGACGGCCACTGGCCCCTTATAGGCGGCAAGCGAGTTGACGGCCTGGGTCACCAGCGACATATCAGTCATTTTCGGGTCGGCCTTGAATTCCACAAATAGGCCCACACGACCCCCGACAATTGACAGAAATTCGTCCAGGTCAAGGATCCGTTCATCGGTTCCACGGAGTTTGGTTTTGCGTAATGACGCCAGGCTTTGTCCCGCGACCGGGCCCCTGGCGTGGGTCAGCCGGTCAAGGTCGGCATCGTGGAACACCACAATGCCGTCGGCGGCCAGGCGAATGTCGCATTCAATGCCAAAACCGCTGGTAATGGCCGCTTGCGCCGCGGCCTCGGTATTTTCAACAATACCACGTTCAATATCATGCAGCCCCCGATGAGCGACCGGACGGGCCGTCAGCCACGGCAGCACAGCCATGTTAGCTGACTTCGAACATCGCTTCGACTTCAACCGAAACCCCGAACGGCAGGCTGGCCATGCCGACGGCGGCGCGGGCATGGCGGCCGGCTTCGCCCAGAACCTCAACCATGAGGTCCGAAGCGCCATTGGCAATCTTGGCCTGGTCGGTGAAATCCGCTGTCGCGGCGACAAACACCCCCAGCCGCACACAAGCGGTAATGCGGTCCAGGTCACCGCCCAGCGCGCCTGACACCTGGGCCAGGATATTGAGCCCACACAGCCGGGCGGCGGCAATGCCGTCTTCCAGGCTGGTACCAGCCCCCAGCGTTCCGACAAATTTCCATTCACCGTCCTGCATCGGCAGTTGCCCGGAAACAATAAGCAGATTTCCGCTACGCCGCACGGGGACATAATTAGCGGCCGGAATGGCGGCCTCTGGCAGAACTATACCCAATTCCTTCAATCTGGCGCTGACGACACCGGCCATGTTATATTCTCCTGAGGTACGTTTTCAGCGCCTGGGCACGGCATGCACCCAATGCGGCATCATTGAATTTTGCGGGTGTGCATGATATCGCCAGCCCGCGCAAGGTCTTTCACCTTGACATCGAGCAGGCCCTCGCGCCAGCTTTCATGGCTTTTTAGCGCGAGCAAGGCATTTCCTGATCATCGACGGCATGGCCGATCATTTTTCCGGCGAGATTCAGGGATATCAACGAACGACTGAACAATGTTATCCCTTCACCATGGAAAACCGGCCCGATATGGACACAGCCTTCGCACAACCTATTTCTGCCATTCGCAACCTGGCCCCGACGGCGCGATGTAAGCGGTTACAATTTGCAATTGCGCTGATGACGGCCCTGGCCCCACAAGCGGTGATCGCGGCACCGGGGACCGTTGAGCTGGTCCCGCACCGGGCGGTTTATGACATGGTCCTGCAGCCCGCTTCCGGGGTACCGCAGGCCAATGGCGGCACGGGGCGCATGGTCTACGAAATTCGCGGTGCGCGATGCTCCGGTTATAACGTTTCCATGCGCTGGGTCACCCGGAGCAGCACACCCTCAGGTGAAAGCATCCTTGATGATCTGCAATATATGTCCTGGGAGGCGGGCGATGGCGACAATTTCACCTTTTCCAGCACCAGGTTCGTAAATCGCCATCTGGCTGAGGAAATGGAGTCCAGTGCCACCAAGGGTAAAGACGGTGCCGCCGGTGAAATCAGCGTGAGTAAGCCGGAAAAGATCACTGTGCCGCTCCCCGCCGGAACGATTTTCCCCACCGAGCATATCCGCCTGGTGATCGCCGATGCCCTGGCCGGAAAAACCGTGCGCAATGACACGGTCTATGATGTTTCAGATGACGGCAAGTCGATCTACGACACCTTCACCTTGATAACACCCCTTGCCGAAGCGGAGCGCGCCTCGGGCGTGGCCAAGGTGCCTTCGCTTGAGACCACCCAGGCCTGGTCGGCCAATGTCAGCTATTTCCTTAAAGGTAAGGAGGGCGGCGGCGAGGGCCTGCCTGAATTTGAGCAGAATTTTTCACTGTTCGCCAATGGCGTTGCGACAACCATGCGGCTAGCCACCCCCCATGTCATTATTGATGCCAAACTGACCGAAATCGAATTTTTCCCTAAGGCGGAGTGTTAAAAACTGCGGGCAAACACGGTTGGGATGCCGGGGGTTGAATAGGTCAATCCTAATTACCGCTGGTTTTGTGTGCTTGCCTGGTCGGGATTTCGAACGCCTCCTTCAGCCCCTGAGCCAATGATCGGGGCTGAAACCCAAGCAGATTGAAAAGGGCACCGCTGTCCACATTCTTGTCCTCCTGCAGACGCAGAATTTCACCGTCGGTGGTTTTTTGAATGCCCCAGGCCCAGCTTGAGAGCCAGGCGGCCAGGCGCAACATTACCGGCGGCACTGGAACGATCCATACCCATGTGCCCAAAGCATCTGCGATCGCCCGGACAAATGCGTGATACGGGATGGCCTCAGGGCCGCCCAGACAATAAACCTGCCGGTCCAGTCTGGAGGTCCCGGCCGTTCTCACAACGGCCTCGACCACATCGGACACATGAACGGGCTGAATAAGAGACCGCCCGCCGCCGGGCAGCGGTATGATGTGGAATTGACGGATCAAGGCCGCGATGCGCTGCACATTCTGCTCCCCCGCGGCGCCGTAAATCATTGTCGGGTGGAGCAGCACCCAGGGCAATTCGCTTGCCACCAGGCATTCCGCCGCGGCCCGAACCTTGCCGGCGGCGGGGTCGGGAAACCGGGTCAGATGGCGGGTCGAGCCGATCACAATCAGGCGGCGGATATTCGGGGGGCACAGCTTCACAATCACGGCGGTGAATTTGGCATGTACAGCGTTGATGACGATGTCGCCCGCCATGATGGGTACGTCGCCGATCTGGTGGTTGTGAAGATTAAACTCCATCGTATCACCGGTGAGTTTGCGCAGCTCGGTTTTCCGCCGTCCGAGTGATAATGTCGGGTGGCCAATGTGATGAAACCGTTGCAGGAGCGGGCGGCCAAGCCGACCGGTGGCACCAAACAGGACGATGCGCGGAAGTCCGCCGTCGGGCTCTCCACCTGTTGCCGCAGCGGCCAAATCAATCCTCCATTTTTGATCTTGGGGTTGTTAAAACCTGTCTCCTGAAA
>QILX01000086.1 GCA_003232175.1 Hyphomicrobiales bacterium
CCGTCCCCATGGCGGAATGGGCCTACAAGCAGGGCATCCGCACGGCAGTGATTTCAGTGTCCGACTACGGGCCGGGTAACGATGCCGAAGTTGCATTCAGAACCGCCTTTGAGAAATTGGGCGGCAAGGTGCTTGATGCCATCCGGATGCCGTTGCAGACCACTGATTTTGCTCCCTTCATGCAGCGCATCAAGGACCAGGCCCCCGATGCTGTTTTCGGCTTCCTGCCCGCCGGACCGCCGAGTTTTGCCTATATCAAGGCCTATAATGAAAACGGCCTGAAAGATGCCGGTATCACTTTTCTGGGCACCGGCGAAATGGACGAAACCACCCTGGAGGCCATTGGCGATGCCGCGATCGGCATCACCACAGCCTATCATTATTCCTTCTGATCTGAACAAAGCCTTTACTTCGAAAATCTCCGAGATGTTCCCAGGTTCAGTAACCAATCTTGCGTCGGTTGGGGCCTATGACGGTGCTCACATCCTGTATCAAATGATCGCGGCAGTCGGCTCGGACCGGACAAAGGCGGTTGACACCGTAAGGGGGTTCGAATGGGAGTCGCCGCGCGGCCCGGTGTCCCTGGATCAGGAAACCCGCCACATTACCCAGAATGTTTACATTCGAAAAGTGGCCCGCAACGACAAGGGCATACTGATAAATGAAGAGTTTGAGACCATTGAAGCGGTTCCGGATCTTGGGCTTTCAAAATAACCAATGCTGTGGACCGGGTCAGATCGGACCCGGTCCATCGCCAGTTTCAATTTGAATAACATGGAGTGAGCGGTGTCCGTTCTTTCCAGCATTCTTGTTGACGGCTTTTCCTATGGGATGATCCTTTTCATGATCTCCGTGGGGCTGTCGGTCACCATGGGCCTTATGCGCGTCATCAATCTGGCCCATGGCGGATTTGCACTTTTGGGCGGCGCAGCGGCCCATTGGCTGACAACTATTGCCGGGATTGGATATTTTATTGCGGTGCCCCTGGCGGTTCTTTTGACCGTGGCGATCGCAATTGCCATGGAGCGCGTGCTCTATCGAAAAATATACTATTTCAGCGAGTTGCAGCAAGTGCTTGCGACAATCGGCATAACCTTTCTCATTATCGCCTCGGTCAACTACTCGTTTGGGTCGACGATATTGGCGATCAAGGTGCCGGACGTCTTCAGGACGTCGATTGACCTTGGGTTCCGCACCTTGCCGGTGCACCGTCTGGTGGTCATCGTCGCCGGACTGCTGATCGCCGCGGGGCTTTATTTCATGCTGGAACGCACCCGTTTTGGCATCCAGCTTCGCGCGGCGGTCGACAACCGCGACATGGCGGCGTCCCTGGGCATAAACACCGTTAGAATTTACGCATTGTCCTTTGGTCTGGGTGCCGGGCTTGCGGCTCTAGGGGGCATTCTTGGCGCCGAGCTTCTGCCGGTCGAGGCCTACTACCCCTTACGCTATATGGTGCTCTTTCTGGTCGTCGTCGCGGTGGGCGGTCTTGGCAGCATCGCCGGCTCGTTTTTTGCCGCTATTGCGCTTGGTATCATCGATACGGCGGCGCGCTATATCGTGCCCGAATATGGAACGATCTTCTTTTTTATCGCCATGATGCTGGTTCTGACGCTGCGCCCTCGCGGTCTCCTGGGGAGGGAATAAGGCGGATGTCGGCGTGACAAAATCAATATCAACCTCCCGCGTTGGCAATAACGCGGCCATGGGTCTGGCTTTGGATGTCTTGCTTATTAGCGCGGGCATCGCCGCCTATTTTCTCTTCCCCGACAATCTGGGGTTTCTGACCCGGGTCCTGATCATGATCATCATGGTCCTGTCGCTGGATCTGGTGCTGGGTTATGCCGGGATTGCGACTCTGGGCCATGCGGCGCTATTTGGAACCGGCGCCTATGCCGCAGGGCTTTTCGCGGTTTACATCTCCGGCGATCCCTTGCTCGGGCTTGGGGTCGGTGCGGCTGCGGGCGGTGTCATTGCTTTTTTCTCAGGCTTGATTTTGATGCGAGCTCATGGGCTCACCTTATTGATGTTATCGATTGCCGTTGCCCAGGTGCTGCAGGAGATCGTCAACAAGGAGCGGCCGGTCACCGGCGGTTCGGACGGGCTGCAAGGGATAGACATGGACCCGGTCCTGGGTATTTTCGCTTTCGATTTTTTCGGCAGGACCGGGTACTGGTACGCGCTAATCGTTCTTTTCGTTGTGTTTTTCTTTCTCAAGATTGTCGTTGCCTCGCCCTTTGGCCTGGCGGCGCGCGGCATCCAAGAAAGCGCGCCGCGGATGCGCGCCATCGGCACGCCGGTCTATTGGCGACTGGTTGGGATTTACACTCTTGCTGGTGCTGTTGCGGGCATCGCCGGGGCGCTTTCGGCGCAAGTGACCGAACTTGTTAGCCTGGATGCGTTGGGCTTCACCTTGTCGGCCGAGGCCCTGATCATGCTGATACTTGGCGGGCTTGGCCGTCTTTATGGGGCGTTTTTCGGCACCATTATCTTCATGACCGTGCACCATACCGCCGCCTCCATCGACCCGTTCAACTGGCTGTTTGTCATTGGTGCCCTGGTTTTGCTGGTGGTCTATTTTGTGCCCGAGGGGCTGCTCGGACTGCCGGAAAAATTGCGCAAACATCTTAGGTGGGGCGGATGAGCGTCGGGCTGGAGGTCGAAAATCTCAACATGAATTTTGGCGGTATTGTTGTCGCCAGGGACATCAATTTCGATCTCAGGCCCGGAGACCGCAAGGCGCTGATAGGCCCCAATGGCGCCGGCAAGACGACATTCGCTAATCTGTTGACCGGCATTTTGACCCCCAGCAGCGGCACCATCCGGCTGGATGGGCAGGACATTGGTCATTTAAAGGAGTCTCGCCGCGTCAAGGCGGGGGTGGCCAAGACCTTCCAGATCACCACGCTGTTCAAGCGCATGAGCGTGCGCGAAAACATCCGCCTGCCAGTTTTGGAGCGGCGCGGAGAAAGCCGGAACTGGTTTGGCCGCGCCGACGCCAATGCCGAGGTTGAGGACGAAATCGATACGTTGCTGACGCAGTTCAATCTTCAGCCCTCCGCCGAAGTCCAGGTTCAGGACCTGGCTTACGGTCAGCAAAGACTTGTCGAAATGGCTTTGACCCTGGCCTTGAAGCCGCGAATTTTGATCCTGGACGAACCTTCCGCCGGGGTGCCGTCTTCCGACAGCCATGTTGTCACCGAAGCGATTGAAAGGCTTCCTGAAGACTTGTCGGTACTCATTATCGAGCATGACATGAAGCTGGTGTTCAAGGTTGCGAACACAATTGTCGTGCTCGTTGACGGGGCGATCCTGACTGAGGGTACGCCAGCAGAAATCAGCAAGGATCAACAGGTGCGGGACCTTTATCTTGGGGCACGCCATGGACGCTAACGTTGTAGCACCTGTCCTTGAGCTCAACCATGTGATCGCCGGATACGGGGATACCCAGGTGCTCAACGATGTCTCGTTTGGGCTTGCCAGAGGGGAGCGGCTGGCGGTGATTGGCCGCAATGGCGTTGGCAAGACCACATTGCTCAGCACCCTGATGGGATTGACCGACCTTCATTCCGGCGAGATTGCCCTAGATGGTAAACACATTCAGGATTTGCCGTCCCATGAGCGGGCATTGCGCGGACTGGGGCTGGTTCCACAAACCCGGGACATATTCCCCTCCCTGACGGTTACGGAAAATTTGGTCTCAGGCACCAAGGAAGTCGCCAGTATCGAGAGCGCCTTTGAACTGTTTCCCCGCCTGAAAGAGCGTCGGAACAATAGCGGCGTCCATCTTTCGGGTGGAGAGCAGCAGATGCTGTCGATCGCCCGCACCTTGATGGGAAAGCCCGATATTCTGATGCTGGATGAGCCATTTGAGGGTCTGGCACCGGTGATCTGCGACATGTTGATGGAAGTATTTGAAAAACTGGCGGCGGACGGCAATCACGCCATCATCCTGGTCGAACAGCATGCCGAGCTGGCGTTGGAATTCTCCGACCGGATGCTGATCCTGGACAATGGCGAAATCGTCTTCCACGGGACGACCGCCAAGGTGCGTTCAAACCCTGAAATTCTCGAACGCCATGTCGGGCTGGGGCATTCCGATGCTTGAAGGCCCCTCATCAAAGGAGATATGAAAGTGGGATTGATCGAAGGGCATATCGCAATTGAGCCCCCTGACGGCGTACCGGTCTGGGACGTTGACCCTTACGACCCGGTCATTCTCGCAAACCCTGACGATTATTATGCGGAGCTGCGTGAAAAAGGGCCGTTTGCCTATATTCCGAAATATTCGATCCTGGCTTGTGGGCGCCATGATGAAACCCAGGAGGTGTTTTCCGACTGGGAGCG
>QILX01000316.1 GCA_003232175.1 Hyphomicrobiales bacterium
ACATCGCCCTGCCTTTGAGCTACCTGCATCACCATGCCCGCGCGCCGCAGGATTGGGATGTTCGGGCGCAACCGTCGCGTTATGTCGATATGAATCTGCTCCCCATGGACCAGATTGATATCAGGCAGGCAGTGCGCGAATTGCCGCCTCTCATCAAGGGCTATCTCAGGCTGGGGGCCTATATCGGCGATGGAGCGGTGATAGACCACCAGTTCGGTACAACCGATGTTGCCATCATACTGCCGGTGGCCAATATACCGGACCGCTATAAAGCCCGCTTTGAAGCCGAAGCAAAGGCAGGCGCTCAAACCGATTGAATGCGTGAAATCTGGGCCGTTCGGCGTTCATGGCTGCAAATTGTTCATGGATCACTGTCCAGTTTGTCAACACATGCCAAGACCCAAAGGCTTTACCGCTCGATATCAAAAGCCGCAATTGCCGCGCGGTTGACCAGGTCGGCGGTCGTTGCCCTTAAAGGTGCGATCTGAACCGGTTTGGTGAGACCGACGACCAGAGGTCCCAGAACCGTCGCGCCGCCGAGTTCTTCCACCATCGTCGTTGATATGCGGGCGCTGTGAAACGCCGGCATTACCAGGACATTGGCGTTGTCGGTCAATCGGCAGAACGGATAGGTCGAGCGGGTTTCGGGGTCCAGCGCGATACTGGCATCCATCTCGCCGTCATACTCAAAATCGACCTGGCGTTCGTCCAGCAGCCGGACGGCATGGCGCACATGGGCGGCCTGCTCGCCACGCGGGCTGCCGAAGCTGGAAAACGACAGAAGTGCAACGCGTGGCTCATACCCAAATCGTCGGGCGACATCGGCCGCTTCTTCAGCAATGCGGGCGAGGTCCTCGGCATTGGGTGACTGATTGACCGCGGTGTCAGCGACAAATACCGTTCGCCCCTGTCCCAGAATGACCGAAACCCCGATGACCCTTGTATTCGGCTTGGGGTCGATGACTTTGCGTACGTCTTCCAACACGTCCGAGAAAGACCGCGTCACACCGGAAACCATGGCGTCGGCATCGTCCATCGCCATCATGCAGGCGGCAAACACGTTGCGGTCAGTGTTGACCAGCCGCTGGCAGTCGCGCAGCAGGAAACCCCTGCGCTGCAAACGCTTGTAAAGAAAATCGGCATATTCCGAGTTGCGATTGGACAGCCGCGCATTGTGGATTTCCAGCCGTTCGTCAAGTTCGATGCCTTGGGTCTTGGCCGCATCGAGGATCTGGTCTTCTCGGCCGACTAGGAGTGGTACACCGAGCCCGGACTGAGCGAAGGCATTGGCGGCCCGGATGACCTGTTCTTCCTCGCCTTCGGCAAAGACCACCCGCCGTGCCTCGGCACGAGCGCCGGCGTAGATGGTCTGCAGCATCCCCGCAACGGGATCGAGCCGGGCCGAAAGCTGGGCCTCATAGGCAGGCATATCGGTAATCTCCCGGCCCGCCACGCCGGATTCCATCGCCGCCTTGGCAACAGCGGCGGGAATACGCGAGATCAGCCGGGGGTCGAATGGTGCCGGAATGATATAGTCCGGGCCATAACGCATACGCCCGCCCTGATAGGCGGCAGCGACCTCGTCGGGCACGTCCTCGCGGGCCAGTTTGGCCAGAGCCTGGGCGGCGGCGATCTTCATGTCGTCATTGATCGAGCTGGCGCGAACGTCCAGGGCGCCACGGAAGATGTAGGGGAAACCAAGTACATTGTTGACCTGGTTGGGATAGTCCGACCTCCCTGTGGCCATTATCGCGTCGTCGCGGACTTCGGCGACTTCCTCCGGGGTGATCTCGGGGTCCGGGTTGGCCATGGCGAAGATGATTGGGTTTTTGCCCATCGACCGCACCATGTCCGGCGTCAGCGCGCCCTTGACCGAAAGGCCCAGGAATATATCGGCGCCGTCTACTGCCTCGGCGAGGGTGCGCTTGTCGGTGGCTGTGGCATGAGCCGACTTCCACTGGTTCATACCCTCCTGCCGACCCTCGTAGATCACGCCTTTGGTGTCACAGAGAAATATATTTTTGTGACGCACCCCAAGGGATTTGACCAGCTCAAGACAGGCAATACCTGCAGCCCCCGCACCATTACATACCAGGGTTACGTCCTTCATCGACCGCCCGGTCAGATCGAGAGCATTGATGATGCCCGCAGCGGCGATTATGGCGGTGCCGTGCTGGTCGTCATGAAACACCGGAATGTCCATGAGTTCTCGCAGGCGCTGTTCGATGATAAAACAGTCCGGCGCCTTGATATCCTCAAGGTTAATTCCGCCAAACGATGGACCAAGGTAACGCACGGCGGCGATGAACGCATCAACGTCGGCGGTATCGATCTCAAGGTCGATGCTGTCGACATCGGCAAATCTCTTGAAAAGGACCGCTTTGCCCTCCATCACCGGTTTGGACGCCAGTGCCCCCAGATTTCCCAGCCCAAGGATCGCGGTACCGTTGGAGATGACAGCCACCATATTACCCTTGGCGGTATAATCATACGCCAGACCAGGGTCCTCGGCGATGGCCCGTACCGGCACCGCCACGCCGGGAGAATAGGCAAGGGACAGATCCCTCTGGGTCGCCATGGGTTTAGTTGGATTGATTTCAATCTTGCCCGGCTTTCCGTGGCAGTGGAAATCCAGCGCTTCCTGATCGGTAAAACTGGGCCGTGATCGGTTAGTGTCTGCGGGCATTTGAATTTGGTCCCCCGACCCGGGCTTGAGCGCCGGTTGATGCGGCTGGTGTGTTTCATTCAGGCGGCCATGGTTGCGGTCGGAATTGCCTGGGGTCAAGAGGCAGCTACGGGGTGCATGCAGAAAACTGTTTTGCTAAAGTCTGAATATGGACCGAACACAATCCCCGGGCGAGGGTGCCCCTGCAACAACATCGCCGCCCGCAGAGCCCGCAAAAAACCATACCACCACCGTCACGCCGATGATGGCCCAATATCTGGAAATCAAGGCCGTCAATCCTGGAAGCCTGCTGTTCTATCGCATGGGTGACTTTTACGAACTGTTTTTCGACGACGCCATCGCTGCGTCCAGCGCTCTTTCCATTGCGCTGACCAAACGCGGCAAACATGCCGGCAAGGACATACCCATGTGCGGCGTTCCAGCCCACAGTGCTGAACGGTATCTGGAACAACTCATCGCCAAAGGCTTCCGGGTCAGTGTCTGCGACCAGACCGAAGACCCGGCGGTGGCCAAAAAACGAGGGTCGAAATCGGTGGTCCGCCGCGAAGTGGTTCGCCTTGTCACCTCGGGCACCTTGACCGAGGATACGTTGCTGAATGCAAAACAGCACAATTTTTTGGGTGCGGTATCGCGGAGTAAAGCCGGCGGCAACAGCGGTGGCGAGGAACAATTGGCGCTCGCCTGGGCGGATATTTCGACCGGGGAAATCTATTGCACGCCGACCGATGCCAGCGGTATCGACAGTGATCTGGCGCGCATTGAGCCCACCGAATTGCTGGTTCCCGCCTCGCTGATGGACGATGCCGATCTCAGGCGTTGCCTCGGCGGTAGCGGCGCTACGCTCACTGACCTGCTCGCCTCCCAATTTGATTCCACCGCCGGGGAGCGGCGCCTTCGCAACATCTTTGGTGTTGCGGCACTTGACGCCTTTGGTGATTTCAGTCGGGCCGAACTTGGCGCGCTTGGCGCCCTGGTCGGTTATATCGAACTGACCCAGGTCGGGCGCATGCCGGCGCTTAAACCGCCGCGCCGCATTGACCGCACCGCTGCCATGATTATCGATCCGGCAACTCGGGCAAATCTCGAACTGGTCCGAACCATGAGGGGAAAACGTCAGGGTAGCCTCGCCCACACCATTGACCGCACCATGACAGGCGCCGGCGGCCGTCTGCTGACTTCGCGCCTTTTGGCGCCATCCACCGACCCCGATCTGATCATGTCAAGGCTCGATGGCGTGGCCTTTTTTGTCGAGGACCATGCAGTCCGCGCCGTGTTGCGGGACCGCCTTGGACAGGTACCTGACATGGCGCGGGCGCTGTCGCGGCTGTCCGTGGGCCGGGGCAGCCCCCGCGATCTGGGCACCATCCG
>QILX01000235.1 GCA_003232175.1 Hyphomicrobiales bacterium
ACGCGACCTTGCCGGCGTTGAATTTGACGGCCGCAAATACGTGCTGAAAACCCGCCGTCTGGGTTATGACGGCAAGGGCCAGGCGATCGTCGAAACGGCAAGCGCGGCGGCGGAGGCGCTGGCCGGTTTTGGGGACGCTCCATGCATCCTTGAGGCATTTGTGCCGTTTACCCGCGAGATCTCGGTCCTTCTGGCGCGTGGGGTCAGCGGCGAAATCGCCGCCTTTGAGCCTGGAGAGAACACCCACCACGACCATATCCTGGCGCGAACTTGTGTGCCGGCGGCACTGTCGACCGAGGCCAGGGACCGGGCCATCGCCATTGCGGCACGCTTTGCCAAGGCCCTGGATTATGTCGGTGTGCTGGCAATTGAGTTCTTCGTCACCGGGGAAAGTGAACATGAGGGGCTTTTAGTCAACGAAATTGCCCCCCGGGTCCACAATTCGGGCCACTGGACGTCCGACGGCGCGTCGGTGTCACAATTCGAGCAACATATCCGCGCCATAGCCGGCTGGCCGCTGGCAGCCCCTGCGACCCTGGCGCCAACAATAATGGAGAATCTTATCGGCCACGATGTCGACACCTGGCCTCGTCTTGCCGCCGAACCCGGCGCCAGGCTGCATCTTTACGGCAAGAGCGAAACCCGCCCGGGGCGCAAAATGGGGCATGTCAATCGGGTCGCATACTGACATATTCGCCATAGTCCGGCACGAACCGGCCGGGCCGGGGTGGTCAAGTTGCTTTTGGTCATTGACAGGGTTAAGCCTGCCAAGACAAAAGTCTTGGGAAAACGCCTGTGGGGCGAACTTATTTAACGATATTTGGGAGATCATCATGAGTGCGCATTGGAAACTTGCACTAGTTACAGCAGCGGCCCTGACGCTGAGTGCCTGCCAGGGGCCGGCTGGCCCCGCAGGTGACAAAGGCGAGGCCGGCGCCCAGGGCGCAGCCGGCGAACAGGGCGCCATGGGGGACAAAGGTGATAAGGGCGACAAAGGCGATACCGGTGCTGCCGGCGCCGATGGTGCCGCGGGCCCTAAAGGTGACAAAGGCGATACCGGTGAACCGGGTCCGCAAGGGCCCAGCGGCAACGCCGGCTAATTTTGAGCGTCCGGTGGAAGGCCAGACACCAGTCTGGTCATCCACCGCTACAATATTGCGGCCTCTTTAGCCCTAAAACCGCCGATTTTGCCCCCTGCCTGGTGGACAAGCCGCCCCTAATCTGCTACGACCCGGCCACCTTCGCAGTGCATCGGGCGATAGATTCCGCCTGAATGCGCGGAGGAATCGGCAAATGAGCAATTTTTCAACAAGGCGGGATATCCCACGTGCAGGTTTTGGTTCGCGACAACAATGTCGATCAGGCGCTCCGCGCATTAAAGAAAAAGATGCAGCGTGAGGGCATATTCCGCGAAATGAAACTGCGTGGCGCATATGAAAAACCGTCGGAAAAGCGCGCCCGCGAAAAAGCCGAGGCGGTGCGCCGTGCCCGCAAGCTGGCCCGCAAACGCGCCCAGCGCGAAGGCCTGATCCCGATGAAAAAGAAGGTCGAACGGCGCTAGCCGCCTTCAGGCCCGCCAGACCGACCACAAGCCATGGGATTTCCCATGGCTTTTTTGTTTACAACCGATATGCGCAGGATCGGAAAAATTCAGCCGCTTTTCCCTTTTTCTTCAATCCCAAGCGCGGCTTTGCCAGGGGCTGGTTTTTGCTCAGGCCCCCAACCCGGGCCGCGAAACAGATAACCCAAGGCCTCGCCAACAGTCTTCGACCCCATGATATCCTTGGCGATGTACCAGTATTCGCAAAAATTGATCACCAGCGGATTGATTGAATTCACCGGTTCGGTGACACCGTAGATCACCTTTTCGCCCTCCGGTTCATAGGTTCCGAAAAGCCGGTCCCAAATGATGAGAATGCCGCCGTAATTCTTGTCCAGATACTGAGAATTGCAACCGTGATGGACGCGATGAGCCGATGGGGTGTTAAAAACGCCATCGAGCCAACCAAGCCTGCCGATCTTTTCGGTATGGATCCAGTTTTGATAAACAACAACAATAACAAGCGCGATAATCGTCTGCACCAGATCAAAACCGACAAGGATCATTGGAACAAAGAACAACCATTCGAACAGGGATTCTATCCAGGACAAACGCAGCGCCGTGGAGAAATTGAATTCAGGTGAGGAGTGATGAACACTATGATAGGCCCATAAAATCCGCACCTCGTGCTCAATGCGGTGCATCCAGTAATAGGTAAAATCCGCCACGAGCACCGCCAGCGCCCATGACCACCAGGTGTAGGGGATTTCGAGAAGGGCAAAAGGCGTCGCCAGAAACAGCCCGATAATAAAAACCAGCCCGAAGGCCGTTTGCTCCAGACCAATGTTGACAATGCCGATGAAGGCGTTGCTCGCCGTCTCCCCCAGCCGCCGGCGCCTGACCGCGAAAACATCCCAGAACGTTTCGGAAGCCACCGCGAGAAGGAACGCCAACCCGATGATCCCCACCACCTCCAATACTCCGGCAAATTTGAGAAATTGAATTTCGATAGCATCCACGATTTTTCCCTCTGAATGGCAGAGATGCCAAAATTAATTATTGAACGTACGTATGTTCACTGATATATTAAACACGCAACACATTGCAAGGGGTCATCGATGACAAAAGGACAGATGCCGGAAACAAAGCGACAGGCCGCAACGGCTGAGCGCCGCCGGCATATCGTCTTATCCGCGGCGGCCTGTTTTATCGAACAGGGCTTTCATCAAACCAGCGTCCGCGATATCGCCAAAAAGGCCAATATCAGCCTGGGCAATCTGTACAACCACTTCGACAGCAAGGCGGCGCTCATCGCCGAAATCGCCTCCCTGGAAGCGGCGGAGCTTGAGGGCATAGAGGGTGATCTGGAAAACACTGCCGCGCCGGACAAGGCGATTGAACGGTTTACTGGTTCATATTTCGACTATATGGCTCAGCCGGAAAATGCCGTATTGGCGTTTGAAATCGGCGCCGAGGCGTTCCGTAACCCGGAAATCGCCAGAGGTTATGTTCAAAACCGCAAGAGACTGGCCGCCAAACTCAAAAATTTGCTGCGTGCCGGCGCAGATCACGGGCTGTTTGCCCTGGGCGACGCCCCAGGGGAACTCGCCGATCTGCTGCTGGACCTAATTGAGGGCGCGGCCTTGCGAACGGCGTTTGACAATCGCGGCGCGCAGAAGCGGGCGCGCAAGTCTCTGATTGTCATGGTCAAAAAAACGATTTGTGTCCAAATCTGATAGCGTCATCGGTGCAGAAACGATTTGCATCACAAGATCAGATGGTCACGGTTGCGGTTCCAAACCGACTGCCTGTGCCATATATTCCTCGGCGGGATTCAATTGCGGGGTCTCGTTTGTTACATGTTCGATCCAACGAACCGATGAGAAAGGCTTCCAGCCGTGACAATTGAAATCTGGACGATTTATCTCGCGACCGTGCTCGCGTTTATGAGCACGCCCGGGCCAAGTCATATCTTGATGCTTTCAAATAGCGCCGCTTATGGTTTTCGGCGGTCATTGGCTACAGCTTGCGGGGATCTGACGGCGAATTTTTTTCAAATGCTGGCGGCGGGATTGGGGCTAGCCGCGCTTTTAACACTATTCTCCGGAGCGCTGACATTCATCAAATGGCTGGGGGTTGTCTACTTGCTGTGGCTGGGGTTTCAAATGATCAGAAACGCCGGTTCCGCATCAAAACAAGCTTACGGCGCTCAAACCGTTGCATCGGTAAAAACTTTGTGGCTCCAAGGGTTTCTGACATCAGCGGCAAACCCCACGGCCGTGGTATTTTTCGCAGCCTTTTTCCCGCAATTCATCAGCGCCAATTCCGATTTCATACCGCAATTCGTTATTCTGTCCGTCACCTACATAATTATAGATGGGCTGTTTTTAGCTATCTATGGAATAGGCGCGGGCTGGATGGCCAGGAAATTTGCCGGCAACGCTGGAAAATGGATCGGGACCACAGGCGGAGCCTTCGTGATCGGCGCGGCGGTGGCGCGGCGGTCTTGCTGGGATTGAAGACAATTGATGAACGCTGAATGTTGCAGAACCGATGGTTTTTGCGACAGATGGCTGCTTCAAACCCCATAATGCCCGCCAATCGGCGACATAAAGATCCTAATCACAATTTAGATGGTGCACGATAACTGATAAGTTCTGTTCTAAAAATACCAAAACAAGGTAGTACGACGTGTATAAACTATTCTGGGAAGCCATGTCCGGGGCAATGGTTGTAGAGTTAGTCCTCGAAGAACTCGGTGTGAGCTACAAAAATATCGCCGTTGACATGGCAAACGGAGAACATCGATCCCAAAATTACCTGGCGTTGAACCCCAGCGGGCAGGTTCCTGCGCTCAAGCTACCGGACGGACGTGTCATTGGCGAAAGTGCTGCCATTATCCTGACTCTTGGCGACCGACATATTGATCAGCCATTGATACCAAACGCAACGGATGAGGATCGTCCGCATTTTCTTCGTTGGCTCATCTATATGGCAGCGAGTCCGTATATGGCATTCGTGCAGTTCAATCATCCAGAACGCTTCTCGTCCGATCCGTCTACCCATCTTGACCTTTTGCAAAATGCTGAAAACCGTTTACTCAGCCAGTTTGACCTATTGGACGCGGCGATTGCCGGAAAAGGAAGTTTTCTACCTTCCAGATTATCCGCGCTTGATCTGTATCTCTTCATGTTGTTGGAATTTTACCCGGATCAGAAGCTGCTCTTTGCTAGTCGGCAAAATCTTTTGTCAGTACATCAAGCAGTTTCTTCGAGGCCAAGCGCAAGAAAAATCGTGCGCCGCCACAAGCCTGTCATCTAAAGGCCGTTTGGCGAGAATTGTGATTCTATTTTAGATCCAATGCCACCTTCAAATGCCAGCATCAACGTATAAAGCGAATCAAGGAAGGCACGACCAAACGGTAATATTTTTCAACGATATAGGCTCGAGCCGGACAGTACATTGTCGCAAA
>QILX01000152.1 GCA_003232175.1 Hyphomicrobiales bacterium
ATATTGGCTGATATCGCCCCCAAACCTTCATAGTCGCCAAACTCCAGCGCCTCGGCCATGGCGGCAACGTCCTGAGAGGCTTGGAGCAATTTATTGAAATAGGCGCGCTCTTCGTCACCTCCGATGAGGCTCGGCAACCGTTTTACAACGGCCCGGGAGACGATCTCCCATTCACTGCGGTCGAGTTTTTTGATCAGGGCGGAAATATCGCCTGAGGCAAGGGCGCCACCGCTTGCGAACGTCAGCAACGCAAGCAAGCTGAGCGCAGATAGCACACCAGCAAAAACCCTGCGTTTAATGTAATTTCGCCAAACCTTGATTGGCATTGCGCGCCTCGTAGATCAGCCTGAGCGCAGACCATGTCACACCGCAGAACCTAACCCAAATGTTGCTACGTCCGCCAATTTAGAAAATACTTTTCCGCCCGGCCGATCACCCAGGCAAAACACAAACCCATGACTGATAATATCGCGACACCGGCGATCAGTTGATCGGTGGCGAAAAGACTGCCCGCCATCAGGATATAAGCGCCAATGCCGAATTCAGCCCCGATCATCTCTGCTGCCACCAGCAAGATGATGGCAATCGAACCGGAAATGCGGCAGCCGGACAAAATCGCCGGCAACGCCCCAGGCAAGATGATTTTGCGCACGATCGACATCCAAGAAAGCCCGAACGATTGGCCCATGCGAATAAGATTCCGGTCGACATTGTCGACGCCGCCATAGGTGGTAATCACGGTGGGGAAAAACGTGCCAAACAAAATAGTGGCGACCTTCGAGCCCTCGCCAATGCCGAACCAGATGATGAACAGCGGCAAAAGCGCGATTTTCGGGATCGGAAATATCGCCGAAACCAAAGGCGCCAGCCCGGCGCGGGCGACAGATGACAACCCGATCATCAGACCGACAATGATCCCCAGTGTACTGCCGACGGTCCAGCCGATCACAATGCGTTGCAGCGAAGCGGAGAGGTGGACGAACAATAGCCCGCTATCGAAAAGTTGCCGGAAAGCCTCAAAGGATTCCGATGGAGATGGCAGGACCAACCCGGAGATAAACCCGGTTTGCGACCCCAATTCCCATAAAGCGATTATGACAACAAAAACCAGCGGTGCGATCACCCCCAAGGGTTTGACAACAAAACCGCCGCCGCGGAACGGTACCGTCTTGGCCGGTTCTTCCGCGGATTGTGATTGGGAGGAGATGGGCCTGGTGTCAGCCATCGAGCAGTTCCTGGTCCGCCGCCATGGCCTCGTCGCGCAACATGGACCAGAGCAGTTTTTGTTTATCGTCCAGCTCCTTGACGTGATTTTTGCGCTGATCAAGAGGAATATCAATACTGACCATTTCGCGAACCCGCCCCGGTCGGCGCGACAGGACGACAATCTTGTGCCCCAGGCGCACCGCCTCGGCGAGGTTGTGGGTAACATAGACAGCCGTAAAACCCTCGGTCAGCCAAAGTTCAACCAGATCATCCATCAGCAATTCGCGGGTCTGGCTGTCCAGCGCTGAAAGCGGCTCATCCATCAGCATCACTGCGGGTTTCACCGCGAGCGCCCGGGCGACCGCCACGCGCTGTTTCATGCCGCCACTGAGCTGGCGCGGCCAGGCATCGGCGAAATCGCTGAGCTTGGTCCGGCGCAAGACATCGGTGATAATTTCTTCGGCTTCACCACGGCCAAGCCCGCGATCTTCCAGCACAAGAGATATATTCCCTTTCACCGAGCGCCACGGCAGCAGGGCAAAGTCCTGAAATATATAAGTGAGAGGATTGAGGCATCCGGCAGGCGGTTCGCCGATCTGCATCACCTGGCCCCGCGTTGGCTGCTCCAATCCACCGACCAGACGCAACAGCGTCGATTTGCCGCACCCCGACGGCCCGACAATGCAGACGATTTCGCGGCTGCGGACCTCAAGCTCAATATCCCGAAGCACCGCAAGTTTGCCGTAGTCGTGGGATAATTTCTGTAAATGAAGATCCATGGCCCGATAATTACCGGCAGGCGCGGTGCGCCAGGGCTCTTGTGCCCCGGTATGGATTGAGCCCGGCCAGGCCGGGCTCAAATTTCCGCTTAATAGGTCTCGACAAAACTGGCGTCGACCAGGGTGTCGATCGAGATGTCTTTTGAAACCAGACCCTCTGATTTGAACCAGTCCAGCTGATCCTTGACATTGGTCAGGTTCAGCTTGGCATTCTTGTTGATGCGCATAGCGCCGTTGCGAATTGATGGCGCGGCTTTTTCGTAAGGACGGCTGGTATAGACGTATTTATGCACCAGCTTGACCATGTCCTCGCCAGCGGCGTCCCCGGCGGTTTTATCGACCAGGGCGGCGTTAAAATCGTCCGCCCCCTTCGAGAAGGCGGCAAGAAAACGCTTCACCAGATCTTTTTTGTTGGCCGCATTGTCAGCAGAGGTGAAGATCGTGGTGACCTGGTAGTCGGGAATGTAATCGGCAATCTTGCCGATGATCTCAATCGTCGGTCCCTTGGCCAGCCCCTTGGCGATATGAGGCACGATCGACCAGGCGTCGATCTGCTCGGACTTCAGCGCTCCGATGATCGCCCCCACCTTCTGCAGCGGTTTCATCTTGATCTCGGACCCGGCAAAGCCTTCCTTCTGGGCGATCTTGTGAGCCATGTACTGAAACGACGATCCCGCCTGGGTAATGCCGTAGGTTCGGCCCTTGAGCATTGCCGGTGTGGTCACACCGTCGTCAAAGGCTTTTTTCGAAACCAGAATCATCTGCCCGTCAATGCCCGGCTCCTCCTGCAGGGCGCCGCCAATGACCTTGATGGCGCCTTTGTTAGCCAGATTTATCAAAGCACCGGAAATCGCCGTCACGCCAAAATCAACATCGCCGGCGGCAATCGCCACCGCCATCGGCTGGGCGGCCTGAAAGAATTTGAATTCGACGTCCAGCCCCTGTTCCTTGAAGTAGCCGCGCTCATAAGCCACAAAACTGGCGGCGTGGGACGTGAAGCGTAAAGCGCCGACGGTGATTTTCTCCGCCGCCGCTGGCAGGGCGGCGCTGACACTGAATAATGCCATAGCCAGAGCTCCGCCAGCTGCATAAATCGACAGTTTTCTGCGGGTAATTAAAGCCATATTGTCCTCCCGAATTTATTCGACCGAAATTAGGGTCGTGTTGAACAATGTCATTTCATCAAATCCGCGTTGGAGCAAGACACCATTAGTTAAAGCGCGATTGACTCCATATCGCGCGGCTCGATAAACACGATCAACACATTGATTATCATAACGGACTCCGGAGTTCGGTAGCTTTTACGCCAGATGATTATGCCGTTCACGAAAGAACCCAGCACCCAGTTCCGCGTTCATCATTTGTTATGCTTTCGGAAATGTTATTTTAACTGTGAAGATTTATATTGAAAGTCTGCGAATGGAGGGTTTCATGTCTTTATCTTCGGTTTCATCTGCCAGTTATTCTTCGATTGTCATTCAAGCATCGAGTTCATTGTTTTCGTCTTCGTATGAGCGCCTCGATGCCCAGAAGACTGAAAAGTCGTCCGACCATCGCAGTGACCGGCGCGATGACGAATACCGCCGTGAAGCAAAACATGAGGACTCCCGCCGGAGCCACGAGTCCGATCGCCGCAACCCATTTGGCGAAATAGCTGATCTGCGCCGCGCATTTGAGGCTTTTCGGGGCGAAGACCGGTCTGGCGATCACGGCGATGATGATGACCGCAGGTCATATCAGTCTTTACAAAGCTATTCGGTGTCTTCGATATCGATCAACATCAATTACTCCTCAATTCTGCAATTGCAGGAGGTCGATGCGGCCCCTGAGCCTGCCCCAATTGCTGCGCCGGCGGCTCCCGAGCCGATCGCAATAGCCGCGCCAGAAGCCCCGGCACCGCAACCGGCGCCGCAACCAACCCCGCAGCAGCCCGCTGAAATTGTCACAACGGCTCCACAGCCGATCTCGACCCCTGAACCTTTCGCTCTGCCCGAAGGCTTCGAGGACACGCTGCAATCCCTGATCTCCTT
>QILX01000325.1 GCA_003232175.1 Hyphomicrobiales bacterium
CTCAGCTGGGTTTGGCTTTCCGACTTGTCACCGAACTGGTGGCGGGTTTTGTGGTTGGCGGACTGATCGGCTGGCAACTTGACGCCTGGTTTGGAACGCTTCCGCTGTTCTTGCTCATCTTTTTCGGGCTCGGCGCGGCGGCGGGGATTTTGAACGTCATGCGCACGGCCCAGGCGATGAACCAGGCGGCTGAGGACGAGACGGCGGACGACCCGCCAAAACGGTAGCGAGGGGGATGCCCAGTGGCGTCTGATTCAATTTTTTCGGGCCTCATGCAGGCCCGGGACCGAAACGGCGGCTGAAGAGGCGCTCGAAACCGGCGCCGGAGCGGCGGCGGATGCCCTTAACCCCATGGCCCAGTTCGAAATCAAACGGCTGGTGCCGATTGAAATTTTCGGCATTGATGCATCGTTCACCAATTCCGCCCTTTGGATGCTGATCGGCATTTTCACCGTGTGTGTATTTACCATTTTCTCCATGGGCGGCCGGGCCGTCGTGCCGGGGCGGTTTCAGTCGGTCGCCGAGCTTGGTTATGAGATGGTGCGCGACAATGTCGGCGATGCGGGACAGAAATATTTCCCCTTTGTCTTCACCTTGTTCATGTTCGTGCTGGCCAGCAATATGCTCGGCATGCTGCCTTATGCGTTCGCGGTCACCAGCCATATCATCGTGACCCTGATGTTGGCGGGAACGGTGTTCATCGGGGTGACCGTCATCGGTTTTGTCACCCATGGCGTCGGTTTTCTGAAATTCTTCGTGCCCACCGGCATCCCCAAGGTGCTGGTGCCGCTTTTGGTGGTCATCGAGGTGATTTCCTATCTCACCCGCCCGATCAGCCTGTCGGTACGGTTGTTCGCCAACATGGTGGCCGGTCACACGATGCTGAAAGTGTTTGCCAGCTTCGTCGTCAGTTTGGGGATTCTTGGTGGCTGGTTGCCGCTGGGGTTCATGGTCGCCTTCACCGGCCTTGAGATTATAATCGCCTTTCTACAGGCCTATGTGTTCACGATTCTGACCTGCATTTACCTCAACGACGCTTTGCACATGCATTGAGCGGCGCCATCCTTTTTTCACAACTCATCCTCTAGGGAGACCCATCATGGAAGCAGAAGCGGCTAAATTCATCGGCGCCGGATTGGCAACAATCGCCCTAGCCGGCGCCGGGATCGGCATCGGCCTGATTTTCAGTGCTTATCTGTCCGGCGCGCTGCGCAACCCATCAGCGGCGGCGGGGCAATTCCCCAACCTTTTGCTGGGCTTCGCCATGGCCGAAGCAACCGGCCTGTTCGGCCTGGTGATTGCGCTGATCCTGCTCTTTGTTGTCTGAGGGCCGAGAACCCGCCCGCTGATCCTCTGACGACCGGCAGCGGTTGTCAGGGGCCGTCGGCCATTTGAGGGGAGCATGAATGCCCCAACTCGATTTTTCGACGTATTCGCCGCAGATCATCTGGCTGGTGATCACGTTCACCGCGCTGTATTTCCTCATGGCGCGGGTGGCGCTGCCGCGTATCGCCACGGTGCTGGAGGAACGCCGCGACCGGATCGCCAACGATCTTGACGAGGCCGAAAGGCTGAAACGCGACACCGACACCGCGATCGCCAATTACGAAGCCGCCCTGGCGGAAGCGCGGGCCCGCGCCCACGAGATCGCCCAGGCGACCCGCGAAAAACTCAGCGGCGAAATCGACGCCGAACGTACCCGCGTCGATGACGAGCTTGCCGCCAAAACCGCAGCAGCCGAGGACATCATCAACGCCGCCAGATCCCGGGCTCTGGCCGAGATCGGCAAGGTCGCCAACGAGACCGCCGAAGCCATCGTCACGGCACTGGTTGGCGGCCGCTGGACCAAGGCCAACATCTCGGCCGCGGTCGCAACCGCAATGAAAGTCTGAGACCGATATGCTTGAATCGACCAGTTTCTGGGTGGCGGTATCCTTTTTCTTGTTCATCGCGCTGATCGTCTATTACGGCGCGCCGAAGCTGATCGCCAAGGCCCTTGACGACCGCGCCGATGCGATCCGCACCGAACTCGACGAGGCCCGGCGCCTGCGCGAGGAGGCGCAAACCCTGCTGGCTGAATATCAGCGCAAGCAGCGCGATGCCGAAACCGAGGCGCAAGGCATCGTCGCCCAGGCCAAACATGAAGCCGAATTGCTCGCCAATGAAGCGCGGGACAAACTCAAGGAGACCCTGGAGCGGCGCACCAGACTGGCCGAGGACAAAATCGTCCAGGCCGAAGCCCAGGCCCTGAAAGATGTGAGGAACCATGCCGCCGAAGTCGCGGTTGCCGCCGCCGGCCAGCTTATCGCCGACGGGCTCACCAAGGACAAATCCGCCAGCCTGATCGACGACAGCATCAAGGGCATTTCGTCAAAGCTGAACTGACCGGCATCAACACCCCCCGGGCGCCGGCAATAATATTTCAATATCGTGATCTGAACTGAACCTTTCCCGGCTTCAAGCCGACTACCCAAGTGCGGGGTTAACGGAAAGGAACCTGGAAATGAAGATCAAAACACTGCTCACGCTGACAGCCTTCGCTGCCATGGCGTCCATCGGTACAATTGGAGTGACGAGCGCCGAAGCCGGGATCAATCAATCCTCGGACAAGCGTTATGTTTGCAAAGGCAAAAAAAGCTGTGACACCTTGAAGGACTTCTGCAAACGTGTCGGCGGGACTTATACGCCCGCCGGAAAATATGGCGCCTGCGACCTGTAGAGCGTTTCACACTCGGGCGGCATCGGTTTTTGTGCCGAGTATCAACACCCTCGTTTTGCCTCGTCCGGCCACCTTGCTAGATCAAGATCTATGGGGTGGCCGGGCGGGGGAGCAGGTCGGCGCCGATTTGTTCTGAGTGGATTGTGCGCTATTTCCGGCTTTTCTTTCGGAGAATCCAGAAATATCTGACCGTGCCGGTGGCCAACCCCGCCGCCAGCAGAAAGAATATCGCCGCATACATCAGATAGATGGTGCCCGGCTGAATTTCCAATTCGTCAATCCGGGGCGAGGCGCCTTCCCCCGGCTCGCCGTCTGCTTCGATCTGGACAAAGAGCTGGGCGAACAGACCGGCCTGACCGTCAGCGGTTTCACCAATGCCTTCGGGCAACGACATGGCCAATCCGGTCCGGTCGTACCAGGACCAGGTTTTATCTTGCGCTTCAGCGCGGGGCGCGAACCTGCTGATAACATTCAGCCGCGTTATACCGGTGACCGAGATATTGCCCTGGGGTAGACGCGGATCGGACCGCGTTGCCGGATCGCGGTCCGCCTCGCTGACCCAGCCCCGGTCCACCAGCACGACGTAGCCCAGATCCTCGATGAACGGGGTGATGACCTTGTAGCCTGGCGCGCCGGTGTTGCTCTGCGCCGATATATAACGCTCCAGATCGTGGCGATAAAACCCGTTCAGCTTCACGCGTAAGACATTGACATCGAAGCCGTATTCAAGCCCGGCCTCGATATCGGTGAGGGTGGCGAGCTCGGAGGCGGCGACGATCCTGCTTTGCTCGAGAATCCGGTCCTGCCACTGCCACCAGCTCAGCTGCCAGACGCCCAGAGCCACCAGGGCCGATACGAGCAGAAATGAAAGCAGACCCAGACCGACCTTGGCGATGTTGGATTTTACCGCCATTTCCCCCGCCTACTCCGCCGGTGGCCCGGAGTCCTGCGGGGTCCATCTCAGGCGCGGGCTGCGGGCGGCGCGGGTCTCGTCCAGCCGGCGGAGGGGGGCCAGATGGGGCGCGCCGGAGAACCGTGTCTGATCGCCGTCCCTCACCTTGCCGATGAGCCCGGCCATGGTGGCGATGAAATGATCGAGGCTGGCCTTTGATTCGGTCTCGGTCGGCTCGATCAGCATGGCGCCATGGACGACAAGGGGGAAGTACATGGTCATCGGGTGATAGCCCTCGTCGATCATCGCCTTGGCGAAATCCAGAGTAGCAACACCGGTGCCGGACAAAAAGCTGTCGTCGAACAAAACCTCGTGCATGCACGGGCTGTTCCCAAATGGCAGGCTCATCAGATCTTTGAGGCCGGCGCGGATGTAATTGGCGTTAAGCACCGCATCCTCGGCGATCTGGCGGATACCGTCGCCGCCATGGCTCATCATGTAGGTCAGGGCGCGGACGAACATGCCCATCTGGCCGTGAAACGCGGTCATGCGGCCAAAGGGCGTCGCCTCGCCGGCATCGGCCACGTGCTCCACCATCTCCAGGCCATCGGCGCCACGGCGTACGAACGGCACCGGCGCGAACGGGGCCAGGGCGGCGGACAATACCACCGGCCCTGCTCCCGGGCCACCACCGCCATGGGGGGTGGAGAAGGTTTTGTGCAGATTGATATGCATGGCGTCCACCCCCAGATCGGCGGGTTTCACCTTGCCCATGATGGCGTTGAGATTGGCGCCGTC
>QILX01000161.1 GCA_003232175.1 Hyphomicrobiales bacterium
TCGTCAAAAAGGAAGAGCGGGTTCGATGTCTTGATCTTTTTCATCGATTGGATAACCCGGCCCGGCATGGAGCCGATATAGGTCCGGCGATGGCCGCGAATTTCCGCCTCGTCGCGAACCCCGCCAAGGCTGACACGGATAAACTCGCGCCCCGTCGCCCGGGCAATGGATTTTCCAAGAGAGGTTTTACCGACGCCAGGAGGGCCGACAAGGCACAAGATCGGACCCTTGAGCTTATTGGTGCGCTGCTGCACCGCCAGATATTCGACAATACGCTCCTTGACCTTTTCCAGGCCATAATGGTCGTCATCAAGGACATTCTGGGCCTTGTTGAGGTCTTTCTTGACCCGGGCGGGCTTTTTCCACGGAATGGACAAGAGCCAATCAAGATAATTGCGCACCACCGTCGCCTCGGCCGACATCGGGCTCATCTGGCGCAGTTTTTTCATCTCGCCCTGGGCTTTTTCCCGGGCTTCCTTGGAAAGTTTCAGCTTTTCGATCTTTTCCTCAAGCTCGCCAAGATCGTCTTTGCCGTCTTCGCCTTCACCGCCCAGCTCCTTCTGTATGGCCTTCATCTGCTCATTCAGATAGTACTCGCGCTGGGTTTTCTCCATCTGACGCTTGACCCGGCCTCGAATGCGCTTTTCAACCTGAAGAACGCTGATCTCGCTCTCCATAAGCCCATAAATGCGCTCCAGCCGGGCGCCGATCGAGGCAAATTCCAGCAATTCCTGCTTTTCCGAAACCTTGATCTGAAGGTGCTGGGCCACTGTGTCGGCAAGCTTGGCGTAGTCTTCAATCTGGCTGACTGAACCCAGGGCCTCGGGCGGAACCTTGCGGTTCAATTTCACATAGTTCTCAAACTGGCCGATAACCGAACGCGCCAGGGCCTCGACTTCGCTCTGTTCGCCCATTTCGTCTTCGATCGGTTCAATACTGGCCTCAAAATACTCTTCGGTACGCGTAAACTCGCCAATTTGCGCCCGGCTCTGCCCCTCAACCAGCACCTTGACCGTTGCATCTGGCAGTTTGAGCAGCTGAAGAATTGTCGCAACGGTGCCGACCGGATAAATGCCGCTGACGTCAGGATCATTGTCATCGGCGTTCTTCTGGGCGACGAGCAGGATCTGCTTGTCCTCGCGCATCACCTCTTCAAGGGCGCGAATGGATTTTTCCCGGCCGACAAAAAGTGGCACGATCATGTGCGGGAACACGACAATATCGCGCAGCGGCAGGACGGGCAGAGGGCCGTCGCCTCTGTCGAGAGATTTCACGATGGGAGGATTGCTCTTTTCATTTTTTTCGTTTTCGTGATCGCTCATGAAATTCCCTATGGTTTTTACATTCCGTCAGCGAGACCCTGTACTGAAACATTCGCAAATGTCCCGATAGGGCAACTTTAACGTCAGAACCGACGCTAAATGTGGTCCCGCAGGTTGCACGTTTCAAGGCACGAAGTGGTCCCCGTCCACAATTTGATGAACGGTCACATACCGCTGACATAAATGCCGGCGGTTTGAGCGGTCGCAGTAAATACCGTCAGGCTCTTGAGGTACCGGTTTCCTCGTTGCGCTCGGCATAAATGTAAAGCGGCTGAGCGCGGCCATCGACCACTTCGGCGGAAATCACTACCTCCTCGACGCCATCAAGGCCGGGAAGTTCAAACATGGTGTTCAGAAGAATCGATTCCATGATCGAACGTAAACCCCGGGCTCCTGTTTTGCGTTCGATGGCCTTCTTTGAAATCGATTTGAGAGCATCGTCGGAAAATGTGAGCTGGGTATCTTCCATCTCGAACAGGCGCTGATACTGTTTGATCAGAGCGTTTTTCGGACCGGTGAGGATTTGCACCAGGGCTTCCTCATCAAGGTCTTCCAGGGTGGCCAGGACCGGTACCCGGCCGACAAATTCCGGAATAAGGCCGAATTTCAGCAGATCTTCCGGTTCCAGTTCCTTCAGCAGCTCGCCGGTTTTGCGCTCGTCTTCATCAACGACATTGGCCGAGAAACCAATCGAGGTTGAATGTCCTCTTTTGGCGATGATCTTCTCCAGACCAGCAAAGGCCCCGCCACAGATGAACAGGATATTGGTGGTGTCAACCTGAAGAAATTCCTGCTGGGGATGCTTGCGTCCCCCTTGCGGCGGCACTGACGCCACAGTGCCCTCCATGATCTTCAAAAGCGCCTGCTGAACCCCCTCGCCTGACACATCGCGGGTGATGGAGGGGTTGTCGGCTTTGCGGGAAATCTTGTCGACCTCATCGATATAGACAATGCCGCGCTGGGCACGCTCGACGTTATAGTCCGCCGACTGAAGCAGCTTGAGAATAATGTTTTCGACATCCTCGCCGACATAACCGGCTTCGGTCAGTGTCGTTGCATCGGCCATGGTGAAGGGCACATCAAGGATGCGGGCCAAGGTCTGGGCGAGCAGGGTTTTGCCGCAACCGGTCGGACCGAGCAGCAGAATATTGGACTTGGACAGTTCGACATCGTTGTTTTTGCTGGCATGGCTGAGACGCTTGTAGTGATTGTGGACGGCAACCGACAGCACCCGCTTGGCGTGCTCCTGGCCGATGACATAATCATTCAGGACATCGCAGATTTCAGTCGGGGTCGGTACGCCATCGCGGCTTTTGACCAGCGAACTTTTGTTTTCCTCTCGGATGATATCCATGCACAATTCAACGCATTCATCGCAAATGAACACAGTTGGGCCGGCGATAAGTTTCCTGACCTCGTGCTGGCTCTTGCCGCAAAAAGAGCAGTAGAGCGTATTTTTGGAATCCGAACCGGTAACCTTGCTCATACGCATTCCTTATTGCTTTGCCGGTGTATTGAATTGACACACCGTTTTTGACTTTAGACTGAACAAACGCCGCCAATCGAGCACAATAATTGGCGATGTTTAATCCAGATACCGTTACTGACGATCAATTTCCCTCGTCAGCTTAACTCAATTGCAACGATCAAACGCAAGCACCATGCCAGTTTCATCATCTGGCTCAAAATCATACCTTCGCACCTAAAAACAGCAACGATACATGCCTGAGGCGACATCAGATGTCAGCATGGTATGGGGGTGAGGATCAAGAAGTGATTAAAGCGCCAATTTGTTTGGGAGCCTTCGCACCCACGATTCGCGCCAATCCACCGTTGCACCACGACGCCGTGGCCGATCTATTATTTCAGTCCTTTTTCTTGTCGTCGTCGGTTTCATCCGTTCGCTGGTCTACCACGGTATCTATGATGCCAAAGTTCTTGGCTTCTTCCGCCGTGAGAAAATAATCCCGGTCAAGGCTGCTTTCGATGGTGTCATAGTCCTTGCCGGTGTGCTTGACATAGATCTCATTCAGCCGACGTTTCATCTTAATTATGTCTTCCGCATGGCGCTCGATATCGCTGACCTGCCCCTGGAATCCACCGGAAGGCTGATGCAGCATGATGCGGGCGTTTGGCAGGGCATGGCGCATGTCCGGCGCTCCGGCGGCCAGCAGCAACGAGCCGGCCGAGGCGGCCTGGCCGATGCATAAAGTTGAAACCGGAGGACGGATAAACTGCATTGTGTCGTAGATCGCCATGCCCGACGTCACCACCCCACCGGGGGAGTTGATATACATCGAGATTTCTTTTTTGGGGTTCTCCGCCTCCAAAAACAGCAACTGCGCCGTGATCAGCGCCGCCATGCCGTCCTCAATCGGTCCGGTCAGAAAAATGATCCGCTCTTTGAGCAGCCGCGAAAAGATATCATAGGCGCGTTCGCCACGATTGGTTTGCTCGACCACCATCGGAACGAGGTTCATGGTTACGTCCTGCAAGCGGTCGACCGGATCGAACATTGGGCATATCCTCAGCAAAGTTTTGAATTTTCACGTATTTTCGCAGATATGGCGATTCGGTTAATAAAAATCAAATTCGGGTGCCACAGCCATACACGTCCGG
>QILX01000113.1 GCA_003232175.1 Hyphomicrobiales bacterium
AACAGTGCAAGCAGTCCTGTGTTCAGGTTCCAAAGCGCGGCTCTTGGACCACGCGGACTGTGTGTCGTTGGCAATGTTTTTGAATCCTATGGCGGTACGTCACAAGCCACCCTGCAAATCTCGTCTGACAATGACGGCACACCCAATGTCAATATGATCGAGGCAATGAATACCGCTGTCGGCGAACGTACAAACCTATTTTACAATGACTTTGGTACGACCACGGTCAACAAAGATGGCGTGTCCAAACATTCGGTCTACACCAGGCTCAATCTCAAGAGTGATGTCTTCGGGACCAATGGGAACCTAATCGGAAATTGGGCACCTCGCCACGGCGTTGATGGCGGCTACAGGTTTATCGATCTTGGTTCCAACAATGCCACCACGCCTTACCCGGCCTCATGGCTTGGAGAGGGTCTTGGGGACAGTAAGAACGAAATGCCGTTTGGTGATGTATTGCTCGGCAATCCCGATTTTACCAACGATCAGTCAGGCGCCGGAGCCGGCAACGGGGATTATGGTCCCGGTGCCTCGACCGATATTCCACAAATCCCGGCAGGGGAAACCATGTTCGCGGTGGACTTATTTGGCACCGCCATCCCAACAGACGGGACGGCGCGGGCGGGAGCAGTGCAATAGGTATCGCGCGCATGGAACCTGTCTGCCTTGAGCGCCGTCCATCCCGATACACAAAATCGTATTGATCACGGGCTTTTATTGGTCGGAGTGGCAGGATTTGAACCTGCGACCCCCTCGTCCCGAACGAGGTGCGCTACCAGGCTGCGCCACACTCCGCCAGCAAAATACAGGGGCGATTTAAGCCCGGCAAGTTCAACCTCCCGGCAAGTATTTTGTCCTAACATTGATGTCGCAGCCGTTGCACACGCCTGACCCAGAGGCTAATGTCCGGCGCCGCGGTTCCCCCTGGAACCAAAGCAATTGGGGCGTCGCCAAGTGGTAAGGCAACGGGTTTTGATCCCGTCATGCGCAGGTTCGAATCCTGCCGCCCCAGCCACGCCGTCTCAGCGATTTCCAGAGTATGCCGGTGCGCTCGAATAACTGACGTATTTTCCGTGAGTTAGGTGATGTCAGGTGTTCATATCCGCTTCCTCAAGGCCGAAATTACGGCGTTTACGTGCGATAGTCATGACGTTTTTCCCGTCGCCGAATTTCCCAATTTGGTCTCGGAATGCTGGTGTCTGGGACATGGAATGCCACGTCAGAAGTTCCGGAGATCAGTTGTTTGAACAACGCCGGGTTTTCCAGTGACCATTAGCTTCACATTATGCGACCAAATCAAAAGCTTCGCACAGTGCATGTTAGTTGCCCTCGGCCTCGGCAGGCGGGATATTGCTAATCAGTTCAAGCAAGCGGCGGTTATTGAACCAAATTGCCCTCGGTGGCCACCCCCATATTCTAATCTCGGCCCACACCGTTTGCAGTGCGCTTGCCTAAAGCCTGTCTCCCAAAAGTGGGAACCGGTTTTGGGAAAAAAGACATGCGAAAACAAATTGGGAAAAAAGACATGCGAAAACAAAAATCTAAATCAGTGGCGCGAATCAGAATGATCGCGACACGCTTTAGGGGCGGATTTTGACAATCGACATGCCCGGCCTGCCCTTGATACCGGCAAAAACCTGACGCCTGTATTCAGGGATTTAACGGTCAACACTATAGATCTTTATCGGCTGGCGTTTGCCCTTCACCCGGATTGGTTTTAGGGATTTTGTCTTAATATCTGTCGTCTCAGGCAGTGACTTGAAGATGTTTTCCGACACCAGAGTCTGGCGCGGTGCGGCATGGGAACACAGCCTAGCTGCCAAGTTCACATTGTCCCCCAGGACTGTGTAATCCATGCGCGCCTTGCTGCCCATGGCGCCCATCACCACGTCGCCCACGTCCAGGCCGATGCCGGTCGGGGACATCCTCTTTCAGCTCCACCATCGCCTGCTGAATGCCAATCGCCCCCTCGACCACGTTGCGTACCATGTCGTCACCCTGAAACACCGCCATGATCTGGTCACCGACATATTTGTCGATATCGCCGCCATGATCTTCCACTGTATCGGCCAGGCGCTGAAAATAATGGTTCAGCACCTCGACTACTTCCTCGGGAGTGCGGGTCTCGGCAAAGGCGGTGTAGCCGCGGATATCGGCAAACAGAATCGCTACCCGGCGCCGGTCACCGCCCAGCTTGACGCCTTCCTTATCAGATTGTCGGATCGCTTCCATGGTTCCGCCGGAAACAAATTTCTGCAACTGGAAGCGCTCGTTGAGTTGCACGATCATTTCGTTGATGCGGGCCGCCAGATCGCCGATTTCATCGCGAGAGGTAACCGACTCCACCCGCGCCTGAAAATTGCCCTTGGCAACTTCGATTGCCGCATCGCCAATGGCCAGAATCGGCCGGCTCATCCGCATGGCGAAATAAGTAGCGCCGATGCCGGCAAAAGCCAGGCCAATTGCGACCCAGATCAACAGGCTATCGATCATCACTCCCACCGCCAGATAGGCATTTTCCTCGCTTTTTTCGACCAGTATCGCCCACTCGAACGGCCGCGGGAAAGCAAACGCCCCTAGCATCGCCTCGCCACCAGGCCGCACCGCCGGGGCCACATCAATAACCCGAGACCGCGACGCCAATAGCGCCAGAGCCCGGCGCACCATTTCATAGTCCGCTATAGATTTTTGCTGTGAGTCAAACACCCGTCGCCCCTCAGTGTCCACCAGGGTGATGTCGCCGGTCTTGGCAAAAGGGTGGTTGGCGATAAAATCACGTATCGATGACAGATCAATGCGCGCCGACAATGTAGCTTGCCTGCCGCCCAGGGGCGATTGCATCGGCAAGATGACGGTGGCCAGCCAGTCGTCGGTTGGCGCGATATAGCTCACCAGGTCCGCCGTGGTTGCCTCGCCCTGGCGAAACCGCTCGACCAATGCCGCCGGCACCCGCAAGATATCCAGCGGGTCGTCAACTTTTTCCAGCAATCTGGCGGTGAATTTCTCCTTGGTGACCATCAGCGGCAACCCGGCGTCTTTCAGGGTGATTTGCAGCGCCACCACATCGCTCAGTGCCGCCAGTCCAGTGGTGAGCAGCGATATCTTTTCCTGCACCCCAAGCTGTTCGCCATCTATGGCATCACGGATCAACACCAGAGGCGACAGCCAGGCACGGTCGTAAATGCTGTCGATTTCATCGCGCACCTGGCGGGCCGTGGTCACCAATTGTTCATTGGCGGCGCTTTTCAGCTCATCCCGAGCAATTCTGATGAGTTGCTGACCGGCAACCAGTAGCGGAATGATGGCAATGATCGCGGCAAAGAACAGCAACTTGTTGCGCAGGTTCAGTGAAAAAAACCTGCCCCCCCGGCGCGCGGCCATCAGTTGCGTCGGCGCACGTTCAGCCGCACCTTATCGGTGGCTACACCACACATCAGGGCGGACGAATCCCGCACCGTCAGTGTTACCGGCACATTGCCAACTTCAATGAACAATTGGCGGACCCGTTGACCGTAAAGTGTCGTGCCGTCACCCAGTGTCCATTCATAGGACAGCGCATCTCCATCCTGATCGCTGGAGCCTGATCCATCGAGCAGGAATGCGTCGTTGGCGCCGCCGATATAGGCCAGCCGCCCGTTGCCGATTTTTGCCACTGGCGGACGGTTCACCACCACGGTGGTTTCGTCGACCGCAGTAGAGCAACCGGCAGCAGCATCGTCGCCCACCGTGAGGCGCACTTTGTAGGTGCCGGGCTCCTGGAAGGCGTGCACCGGGTTCATAAGGGTCGAGGAAATGCCGTCGCCGAAATCCCAACGGTAGGACTGCAGAGTGCCGTCAGGGTCACGCGAACTGGAACCATCGAACTGCACAACGGCGCCGGGACAAATCAGTCGATCCGGTCCGGCTCGGGCCACCGGCGGCTGATTGATCCACACCTGGGATGTTGAAAACCGGCGGCTGCCTGCCAGCTGGCTGGAATTATCGGTGAACATGGTGACTTGATAGCGCCCGGGTCGGCGATAAGTGTGGGTAACGTTTGGCCCTTGCGCGGTGACGCCATCACCGAAATTCCAGCTGATACGCGCCCCCGAGGCCGGCGAACCCCCGGGGAATTGCGCTGACCAGTTCATCGGCTTGCCCGAACAGCCAACCTCCGGGCCGCTGGCAAGGATGGCCGGAGGATCGTTCACCTCAACGATCATGGTATCGCTGGCATCGGCATTGACCAACCCGGTATCGTCGCTCACTGTCAGCGTCACTGTGTATTTTCCGGCTTCACGATAGGTATGAACCGGTTGCAGCCCGGTCGCGCTCCGGTCGTCGCCAAAGTCCCAGACATAGGCAACAAGCCCGCCGTCGGGGTCGCGGCTGGCCGAAGCGTCAAAGCTCACCGGCTCACCGGTTCCGACCACTTTGTCGGGGCCAGCGTCGGCCACCGGCGGCCCGTTGACCACAATATCCCGGGATTTGGTAATATCGCGGAACGACGTCTCTGCCGTGCTGCTTTTGATGCTCAGTGTCACCAGATATTTGCCCGGTTTGGCGTAACTGTGCTCGATTTTTTCGCCATCCCCTTGCGTGCCATCTCCAAAGTCCCAGCTCCAGCCAGTGATACGGCCATTTTTGGGCTGCGAAATTGAGGCATCGAATACGGTTGGCGTACCAATCGGTGTCGCGGCCGGCGCGGAGAAATCGGCGACAGGCGCCTCGACAGCTGTGACGCTGATCTGGTCGGTGGCGGTATTGCTGCATACCCCCACCTGATCGCCCTCGATGGCGAGACTGACCCGATAGGTGCCCGGCTGGCGAAAGACATGCGACGGCTTGTCGCCTCCACCGCTCGAGCCGTCGCCAAAGTCCCAGCTGAACCGGTTGACCACACCGTCCAGATCGGTCGAGTTCGAGCCGTCGAATTGCACCCGCTGATTGGCATAGACCACAAGATCAACGCCGGCGTCGGCGGTTGGAGCCGGTTGCACACGCACAGAAATCCGTTCCGAATTGGCCGAATTGCTCAACCCCGAATTGTCGCGCACCGTCAGGGTGACCGGATAAACCCCACTTTTATTAAATGTCCTGGTGGGGTTGACGATAGTTGACGACGACCCGTCACCAAAACGCCACAGATATTTCAACGCCCCGCCTTCGGCATCACGCGATGCGCCACCATCGAACACCACAACATCGCCGATACACACATTGCGGTTTGGCCCCGCTACTGCCACCGGGCGCCGATTGATGCCAACAATCAGCGTATCGTTATCGCTTGAATTGGCCAGCCCGGTATTGTCGTCAACGCGAAGCACTACCGGATAAGTGCCGCCTTTTTCGTAAGTGTGGGTCACCCGTGCGCCCAACGCTGTTGTGCCGTCGCCGAAATTCCAGCGATAGGCAAGCCCGTCGCCGTCGGGATCGACCGAAGCGCCGGCATCAAAAACCACCCTGGGGTCATCGCTGACAATATCGACCCCGGCTTCTGCCACCGGCGGGTTGTTGATCCGCACCGTCATCATGTCGCGGGCATCACCATTGAGGGTCTCGCTGTCATCCACCACGGTGAGTTGAACTTCATAAAGGCCCGGAGCGGCAAACTTCAGCTGTACCGAGGCGCCCATGGCCGGCTGGTCCCGGCCGGCGATGTCCCAGCGGTATTCGACAATCTCTCCATCATTATCAAACGATTTCGATCCATCCAGCATCACCGCTTCCCCCGGTGCCGCGACAATATCGAACCCGGCATCGGCAACTTCGGCATATTCCACTGCATTGCCGTCACCGCTGTCGTCGGCGACCTTGAGCAGGACATTATAGGTGCCGGACTTGTCATATGTGTGCTCGACCAGCTTGCCCCGCGCCATGGTCCCATCGTCAAAGTCCCAGAAATATCCTTTAATGCGCCCATCAGGGTCCAGCGATCCCCCGCCATCGAAAGCCAGGGCTTCACCCGGCGCGGCGACAATATCGGGCCCGGCGTCGGCAATCGGTATCGCGTTCACCCTGACGGTCATGGAATCAGCCGCTGTGTTGCGGATGGTGCCCGAATCGTCACCGACGGTCAGCGAAACGGTATATGTGCCAGGGCTGCGATAAACGTGGGCGGGTCGCGAACCGGTTCCGGTGGCGCCATCGCCGAAGTCCCAGAGATAGGTGGTTACCTTGCCGTCGCTGTCGGTTGATTGGGTGCCATCGAAACGCACTACACTTGCAGTGACCCTCTGATCCGGTCCGGCCTCAGCCACTGGCGGTTGGTTGACCACCACGGTTAACTG
>QILX01000320.1 GCA_003232175.1 Hyphomicrobiales bacterium
TCCCAGTTGCGCGGCGGTTTCAGGCCCATCTGTTCCAGAATATCGCGGCGGTAATACAGCATCTGGAAATCGCCATCGATGGTGATCAGCAGGGTCTTGCCGCCGATTTTCTGGTTATATTCGCGGAAATAAGGCGCGATATCGGGGATATCGATCTTGTCGTCCTTGGCGATATAAGGATCGAGGTTTTCCAAAAGATCGCCATCGGCCATCTCAACGGCCCAGCCCGAAGCAAAAACGCCGACATCAATCGAATTGGTGCCTGTAGCCCAGTCGGTCAGAAGTTTCTGAAACAACTCGGCGAATGGCACTTCATTGACGCGAATATCCGCGCCGGTCATCTTTTTGAATTCTTCGCCGCGCTCAACCATGCGCTGGGCGATCACCGGCCCGGGCCGGGTCAGGATGTTGACCGTCACACCTTCATATTGGGCGCTTGCCGGCGCTGCCAGGGCGAGGGTGGCGGCAAACGCCGTCGCGCCGAGCAATACCCGGCCAATCGTCGTCGCTTTTCTATCCATATCAGGCGTCTCCCTTTGATTTTTGACCAATTGATCTTTGTTGTGTCAATCAGTTCATAGACGAAAGGCTAACCGCCCGGAGGGTAATCGTCAAAGAGATATTCGGCGCGGGATCGGAGCAATTTGCCATCAGCCAGCCAAATTGAGTGCCTGTCTGAGTTTTTATATATACTAGTTACTCGATATTTGCGGTGTGAGGGTTACGGATTTTTTCGAAAATGCCACTGATTTGTCCAACACGTTCACAATTATCCCGCGCCATGGTGCCGTTTTCATTCCAGAGACTGTTTTCAAAACCAACCCGAACCTTGCCTCCACACTTGATGGCTTCGGTCAAACAGACGGTTTCAGACTGCCCAAAGGCACACAAGGCCCAATCGACGGTTAGTCCCGTTTCTCCCAATACGGTTAGAAATGCCGGTAAATCTCCGGTATCGCTTTCCTGGTTCCTGGCATACCGTCCAGCGACAAACAGGATTTGCAAGCCCGCCTGAGGTATGACCCCGGAGGCTATAAAACCGGCAAGCCGCTGGACATCATCGGGGCTGTAAAGAATATGCTGAACGGCAATTTCCGCCTCGGCGGCCCAATGGTAAAACCGCGCCGCCGCCGAAGTTTCGCCATCGGGGATCATTTCCGTCAAAGCCACGGACACAGCGGCGGGTAAGACCTTGACGACAACCTGGCGCTGTTCTTCCGGCGAATACCGGCCAACCGCCTCGGTGGTGATCTGCACCATCATTTCAGGGCAAACCCCGGCCAGTTCGGTGATCAGCTCGCTGTAAAGCCCTGCATCGAGAACGTGAACACTGCGCGCATCACGAACATGGGCGTGAAGTCCACGCGCACCAGCGTCAAAACAAGATGTGGCGGTTGCAACGATTTCAGCAATCGTGATCGGCAGCGCCCGGTGGTCCGCCTTACCGCGCCGCGCGCCGTTTGGTGCCACCATGATCGGCGGTAGGGGGCCCGGTCCCATTCTTCAAAGGACCGCTTTGAACGCCTGCCCGAGTTTTTCAACCAACTCGTCGATCTGCGCATCTGAGATAATGAAAGGCGGCGCAAGCAGCACATGATCGCCGCTTTTACCATCCACGGTGCCGCCGCTGGGATAGCAGATCAGCCCGGCATCAAAAGCGGCGGCCTTGACCGCTTTGGCGATTCCGCGCGCCGGATCGAAAGGCTTCTTCGTCTCCCGGTCCTCGACGATTTCCAGCCCGCGAAACAATCCCCGGCCCCGAATGTCGCCAATGTGGGGATGCTGGCCAAAGCCGTCCTGCAACGCCGCCGCCAGCTTGTCGCCCTGCCCTTGAACCGACGCCAGAAGATCGCGTTCCAGGATCGCGGTCAGAACCGCAAGTGATGCCGCCGTCGCCACGGGGTGGGCCATATAGGTATGGCCGTTGAGAAACACCCCGCTGCCAGCTGAAATGGCATTATATATTTTCGCCGTGCACATCATGGCGCCTATCGGCTGATACCCGCCGCCCAGCCCCTTGGCAACGGTGACCATATCGGGCGCAATACCGTCCTGCTCGCAAGCAAACAAAGTACCGGTCCGCCCCATGCCGCACATAACTTCGTCCAGGATCAGCAAAACGCCATTGTCATCGCAGATCTGCCGGATGCGTTTGAAATATCCAGTCACCGCCGGGGCAGCGCCAAGGGATGCGCCCACCACCGGTTCGGCGAGGAAAGCCATGACATTTTCGGGCCCCAGCCGTTCGATCTCGGTGGCAAGCTCGTTCGCCACCCGCTGGCCATAGTCGAAACTGGTTTCGTCGTCGGCCCGACCGCGATATTCAAAACACGGCGAAATATGGCTGGTCGGCCCGAACAGTGGCGCAAAAGGCTCCCGGCGGCCATCGCTCCGCCCTGCACCCAATGCCCCCAGGGTATTGCCGTGATAACTCTGACGCCGGGCGATAACGCGGCAACGCTTGGGCTCTCCGGTTTCAAGGAAATACTGCCGCGCCAGCTTGATCGCCGCCTCGACCGCTTCTGAACCCCCAGAAACGAAATAGACCCGGGTAAGATCGCCGGGCGCCTGGTCCGCCAGAAGGCCGGCCAACGCCTCCGCCGGCCCGGAAGTGAAAAACCCGGTATGGGCAAAGGCGATGTCATCGAGTTGCGCCTTAATCGCGGCACGGACGCCGGCGTCCGAATGCCCCAGGCACGACACCGCCGCCCCGCCCGAGCCGTCCAGATATTGCTTGCCGGCGGCGTCGAAAATATAACAGCCCTCCCCCCGAACCGCCGTCGGCGGGATTTGGGAGGAGCGCCCGAAAGTATGTGAGCCTGTTGCCACAGTGATTTCCTACCGGGTTATGACTTCCGGCCCCATCATCGCCGTTGGCAGCCAGGTTGAAATTATCGGTACGTAAGTGACCAGAATTAAAAACAGGAACATGATCCCCACCCACGGCAAAGCGGCGCGCACCACATTCATCACCGACATGCCGGCAACGCCTGCGGTGACAAACAGGTTTAGCCCCACAGGGGGCGTTATCATACCGATCTCCATATTGACCACCATGATAATTCCCAGATGGATCGGGTCGATGCCAAGCTCCATGGCGATGGGAAATACCAGCGGCGCGACGATAACGATAAGCCCCGAGGGCTCCATGAACTGACCACCGATCAGGAGCAGCACATTGACCACGATAAGGAACATTATGGGCCCGAAGCCGGCAGCCAGTAGCGCCTCGGTGATCACTTGCGGAATGCGCTCCTCGGTCAGCACCTGTTTCAGGATCAGTGCATTGGCGATGATGAAAAGCAGCATGATGGTGAGTTTACCGGCCTCGAACAGTGTCCTTTTGGTATCTTCATGAAACAGCGCCGTGATCAGGGCCTGGGGTTTTTTCAGCAACGAGATATGTTTGCCGTCCACCGGTTTAAGTGGGCCCATGTCGCGATAGACAAAGTTGGAGATGACAAAGGCATAGACCGCGGCAACGGCGGCGGCCTCGGTGGGGGTGAATATGCCGCCGTAAATTCCGCCCAGAATGATGACAATGAGGAACAGCCCCCAGCCGGCGTCCTTGGCGGCGCGCAGCATTTCCATAACCGGCACCCGGGGCTGCGACGGCAGACCGCGAAATATCGCCACGACCAGAATACCCGCCATCAGCATCAGCCCGGCTATGATGCCGGGAAAAACGCCGGCAAGGAACATGCGCCCCACCGATACATCGACCGAGGCAGCATAAACCACCATGACAATGGAAGGCGGGATCAGAATTCCCAAGGTTCCGGCGTTACAGATCACCCCGGCGGCAAATTCCTTGGAATACCCCACCTGCCGCATGGCGGTGATGACGATGGAGCCAATGGCAACAACGGTCGCCGGCGACGAACCTGACAGCGCCGCAAACAGCATGCAGGCAAAAACCGATGCAATCGCCACACGGTGGAAATGGCAAAATGAATGATGCGCCGCGCCACCCCTCCGGTCGACATGAAACTTGAAGCTAGAATGAAAAACGGGATCGCCAGCAGCGTATAGTGACCGGCAAAGGCGTTGAACAGCGTTTGCGCCATGGAGGCAAGCGAAGCGTCGGAATAGACAAACAGGAAAATAATCGACGACAGGCCAAGGCTGATGGCGATCGGCACGCCGATAAACAAAAAGAAGATGACAAGGACAAAGAGCAATATGATGGCCATGAACTCAGCCCTCCTTGGCGGGAGGCTGAGTAACGTCAGCGAGCTGCTCTTCCACTTCGTGGGCAGCAACAACGCTGATCTGCGCACCCGTATAGATACGCCAGCCCGCTTGGAGAAAACGAAACGTCAGAAGGGCCATGCCCAGTGGCAAGGCGAAATAGGGGATAAAGCGTGGCAGCTTTTCCCAGCGCTCACCTTCATTCATCGAATCCTTCAGCACCTGGAGAATCTCTGGCATGAAAATATCGTCGACTTCATACCAGGTCCGCTCGGAGGCAAACGGCCACCAATATTGCCATGAGCCGATGAGCATAAGGATGCTGAACGCCAGACAGGACGCCACTGCCGCCAGCCCCAGTAGTTTGCGCGGACCCGGCGGTACTGCCATGACCAGCAGATCAACACCGAGATGAGCATTGATCTTGACGCAATACGAAGCCCCCAGAAGGACCAACCAAGCAAAAAGAAATACCGTGGTTTCCAGCGCCCATAATATATTGGCGTTGAACCCGTACCGAGCCACGACATTGGCAAATGTCACCACTGTCATCAGCCCCAAAAGAATCGCGATCAGTGTTTCCTCGAAGCGATCGGTCAGCGGCCGCTTTTCCGGGTTCGCAGGTTCGGCCATGGTTCCCCCTCATACTCCCTTGCGCCGCAACGCAAACCGCCGGCCCGACTGGGCCGGACCGGCGGCGGAAATTCCCCTTGCCGGGGCTGCTCTTTTTTCGTCAGTTCATTTCGTTGTAGGACACGGCCTTTTCGATCACGTCCTTGCCGATATCGCCCTCGAACTTGGCCCACACCGGCTTCATCGTTTCAACCCACTGGGCGCGTTGGTCGGGCGTAAGTGTGCGAATGACCCCGCCGGCATCCAGGATTGACTGTTTGGCCGCTTCATTGACCTCGAATGCCTTGGCGTTCCGTGTTTCGGTGACTTCGGCGAGGATTGTGGCGAGCTGGTCGCGAACCCCTGCATCAAGCCCGTCCCACCATTTGGTGGAGACAACGACAAGATAGTCAATGATGCCGTGATTGGTTTCGGTGGTGCCATCCTGCACTTCGAAGAATTTGCGGCCATAAATGTTCGACCAGGTGTTTTCCTGACCGTCCACGACTTTGGTCTGCAGGGCGCCATAGACTTCCGAAAATGCCATCTTCTGCGGGTTGGCCCCGAGCGCTTCGAACTGAGCCACTAGAACGTCCGATGGCTGAACCCGGAATTTCAGGCCCTCGGCGTCGGTTGGCAGCACCAGCGGCTTGTTGGCCGACATCTGTTTCATGCCGTTGTGCCAGAACGCCAGACCCAGCAGGCCTTTGCGCTTCATCGAAGTCAGCAGCTTCTGTCCGTCTTCGGACTGCTGATACCGGTCGACTACCGAAATGTCGCGGAAGACAAAGGGCAGATCGAAGAGGCGGAATTTTTTCGTAAAGGTTTCGAATTTGGACAGCGACGGCGCGGCCATCTGCACATCGCCCTGCAACATCGCCTCAAGGACCTGATTGTCATTGTAAAGGCTGGAATTGGCGAACACTTCCATGCAGGCCTTGCCGTTCATTTCGTCGTTGACCCTTTGGGCCAGCAAGGTTGCGGCAATCCCCTTGGGGTGTTTGTCGGAATTGGTGACATGGCTGAATTTGATGACGACTTCGCCAGGCTGGCATTGTGCAAATGCCGGCGCGGCGCCGAATGTCAGAACCGCGGTAGCACAGGTGGCGATCAGTAGTTTACGCATTGGTCGTTCTCCCTCAAGAAACATTATTTAACAGCACAACCCTTGAACGGCTGTCGCGTTGCCGCAAGGTTAGCAGTAACCAGTGCCAAAACACCACAAACTTGATTATGTGACAGCAAATTCTTCTCAGCAAATAGTCTAACGAATTTGCGGCATTCCAGCAGCAGCCTGCCTGTCTGGATAGGCGGTAAACCAAAATGATGATAAACAGCCAGCGGGCGCACGCGGTGGTCAAAAAAAAAGAGGCACAAAAATGAGACAGACATGGCGTTGGTTTGGCCCCCAGGACCAGGCCTCGGTCGACGATATGATTCAGGCCGGCGTTGAAGGCGTTGTGACGGCTCTTCACCATGTGCCCACCGGTGATGTCTGGTCTGGCGAGGAAATCTCCCTGCGGCAACGCCAGATCGGTACGATGAAAAACGGTGAGCCGTCAGGTCTGAAATGGGAAGTGGCCGAAAGCCTTCCGGTGTCCGAGGATATCAAAAAACAAAAGGGCGATTGGCGCGGCCATTTCGAGAACTACCGCACCAGCTTGCGCAATCTGGCCGCCGCCGGGGTCAGAACCGTGTGTTACAACTTCATGCCGCTGCTCGACTGGACCCGGACCGAACTTACCTGGCCGGTCGCCCATGGCGGCTCGGCCATGCGTTTTGATCTGATCGATTTCGCTGTCTTCGATATCCATATTCTTGGCCGCGCCGGCGC
>QILX01000284.1 GCA_003232175.1 Hyphomicrobiales bacterium
GAGCCACCTTGTTTCCCTCCATCGACGACATGCCGCGCAGTCTGGTTTTCTGGCGCGGCTTTCTGGCCTGGTCCGGGGGGGCGGCGACGCTGGTATTTGCCGTTGCCTCTCTTGACCGCTTGCGCTGGGAGACCGGGGAGGGGCTGTTGATATTCTCCGCCGGGCTGGCTGATCCCAAGCGGCTTGTCCAGGCATCGCGCGAAATCCTGCCGTTTTATACAGCGCTGACGGGTTTGTGTTTTCTTGCGTTGCTGGCAGCCGGAATTCAACGTTTCGATGCTGTCATTCTCTCATTGTCGGCATTGTCGACGTCGGGGATCATGCCGCGCGAGGGAAGCTGAAGCTTTTCAGACTATGGCAGCATTGGCGCAACTTACTTGATGACGGTGTTCATGGTTGCCGGCGCGGCGACGTTTTTGATCATCAAGGCAATGACCGCAAGGCGTTCGCTTGGGCGCACGGCACTGGCCGAAGCCGGCACTGGAATATTCGCCATACTGCTGGCGGCGGTGCTGCTCACGGTGGCGCTTTTTTCAAGCGATCAATACGCAACGGGCCAAACTTTCGCTGGCGCCCTGTTCTCCATCGTATCCCTGGTCAGCACATCAGGGATACAGTTTGATAATGAAATCGGAATGTTTATACCATTTCCCGCGGTTCTGGTCATTGTGATGATCGGCGGCATTTATGGGTCAACCGCCGGGGGCCTGAAGATCGGCCGGGTTCTTTACATGATGCGCGATGCGGGACGGGAACTTGAGCGGCTTGTCCACCCCGGCGCCATCGCCCGCCGCTCCGAACCCGCCGGCGTTTCACAAGCCGGACGGATCGTTTGGACCTATTTTTTCGCCTACCTTATCGTTTTTGCCATTCTGGCCGCGGTGACGGCATTTTACCGGGTTGATTTTGAATACGCCCTGCTTTGGTCCGCCGCGATGATTTCCAATGCCGGGCCGGTCATGTCCTATTTGCCCGCAAACGGATTGGACCCCTTGACGGTGATAGCGGCGGAGGGGGGGGAAGTGTTGCTATTTGCTTCGATCGCTACAATGGTTTTGGGGCGAATCGAAGTGCTGGCCTTACTTGCGATTCTCACGCCGATTTTCTGGCGGCGCTAAAGCCATTTGCGAAAAAGTCGTTATAGCGCGCTGCAATCTATTGATGTTTGTCGAAACTCGCCATATCAATTGCGCGCGTTGGCGTGGGTATCATGCTCCATATGTTCAATTGGAAAACGGCAGTAGTCTGATTTAGTATAGGTATAACAATTGTCTGGGCTGATAACGCAGCCTCAAGACACCGATTTGATGTGGGCGGGCGTCTTCGTTGATGCCATACTGGCAATTGAACCTGGCGTGCCTTTTGAATTTGCGGAACAAAAGGCAGCGGCAACGCGGATATAAGGTGCAAAAAAATGGCGGCGGAAAAAAATCAGAACTTACAGGATGCATTCCTAAATACTGTACGCAAAACCAAGGCGCCTCTGACTATTTTTTTAGTCAATGGCGTCAAGCTTCAGGGTATTGTTACATGGTTTGATAATTTCTGCCTGCTCCTGCGGCGCGACGGTCACTCTCAACTTGTCTACAAACACGCCATCTCGACAATAATGCCGGCGCAACCCATCCAGCTCTTTGACGCTGACGAAGATGACGCCAAGGATGACTAATTGAGCGAACCCAAAACGCAAAGAGTATCGGATATACTGGAGCGGGGCGAAGGCGCCGGAGCCAGCAGGACCAGAGCAGCCATATTCCATCCCGAACTGTTACGCGGAGCATCGATCAGCGGGGGCCAGCCGGCCAATCTACGCTCGGCGAAAGACCGGCTGGATGAAAGCGTGGGACTGGCCCGGGCGCTTTACCTGGATGTCCGCGTTAGCGCCATTGCCAAGGTCAGCAAAGTCCGGCCGGGTACGCTTTTCGGCCGTGGCAAGGTTGAAGAGTTGGGCGCGACAATTGAGGCGGGCAGGGTGGAGCTGGTGGTAATCAACGCCGCGCTGAGCCCGGTACAGCAACGCAATCTCGAAAAAGCCTGGAACGTAAAAGTGCTGGACCGCACCGGGCTGATTCTTGAAATTTTTGCCTCAAGGGCGCAAAGCCGGGAAGGGCAGCTTCAGGTCGAACTGGCGCAACTGACCTATCAGAAAAGCCGGCTGGTGCGCTCATGGACCCATCTGGAACGCCAGCGCGGCGGCGTTGGGTTTGTCGGCGGCCCCGGCGAAACCCAGATCGAAGCTGACCGGCGCATGATCCAGAACCGCATCACAGCCATTCGCCAGGAGCTGAAAACCGTCAGCCGAACGCGGGATCTGCACCGCAAGAGCCGCCACAAGGTGCCTTATCCCATTATTGCACTTGTTGGCTATACAAACGCCGGAAAATCTACTCTTTTCAACCGCTTGACGGATGAAGACGTGGTCGCCGAAGATATGCTGTTCGCCACCTTGGACCCGACCATGCGTCGCATCAGCCTGCCCCACGGGGCCTCGGCGATCCTATCGGATACCGTGGGTTTCATTTCCGAGCTTCCAACCCATCTGGTCGCGGCTTTCAGGGCCACGCTGGAAGAGGTCATCACCGCCGACCTCATCTGCCATGTGCGCGATATTTCCCACGCCAATACCGTTGCCGAGTCCGAAGATGTAACCGCCATTCTTGCCGGCCTTCTTGGGCCGGAAACCGGGGCACCTATCCTTGAAGTCTGGAACAAGGCCGACCAGTTCGAGGGCGAGGAGGCCGACATATTGGCGCAAGCCGCGGCGGCCCGCAGCGACGCCGTCGCGGTTTCGGCGCTGACAGGGCAGGGGATGGACGACCTGCTGCTTGCCATTGAGGCCATTGTGACCCGGGACTACGAGCCGGCTCATCTGGTGGTCGGGCCTCAAGGGGGCAAGGCGATAAACTGGCTCTACGAAAATTGCGAGGTGTTGTCCCGCGTGGAGTCCGATACCGGCGAGGTGACCTTCGATCTTCGCGTGCCAGCGGCCAAACGCGCCCATTACGATAAGATGGCGGCCAAGGTTGGGGTGCCCTGACGCCGGGCGACGGCGCGCAAAAGCCAATCCGTTACAATTTGAAGCAAATTCGTCTCAAGTCTTTGATGGGGCACCTTCGGCAGCTTTGGCCTCATCCCAAAGGCGGTCCATTTCCTCCAGATCGGACGCCTCGGGCGCCCGCCCGTCCTGGGCCAGGCGCTTTTCTATGTAGGCAAAACGGCGGATGAACTTTGCGTTTGCGGACGAAAGCGCCGCTTCAGGGTCCAGCCCAAGATGCCGGCCAAGGTTAGCCAGCACGAACAAGATATCGCCCAACTCCTCACGCAGCCGCGCCGGCGGCTCGTCCGCTGTCATCGCCGCCCTGAGCTCGGCGATCTCCTCGGTAATCTTGGCAAACACCGGCGCGGTGTCGGGCCAGTCAAAACCGACCCGGGCCGCGCGCCCCTGCAGTTTCGCCGCGCGGGATAAAGCCGGCAGGGCACGAGGCACATCGGCCAGAACGTCACTTTTAGCCGCCTCGCCGTGCTGTGATTGGCCGCGCTGTGACTGGCGCAGAGCCCGTTCCTCGGCCTTCTGGCGCTCCCAGAAGCCTTTTTCGGGCGTCTTGCCGTCTCCATAGACATGGGGGTGCCGCCGAATCATTTTATCGCAGATTTCTCCAATGACATCTTCAAGGTCAAACGCGCCAGCTTCCGACGCCATCTGGCTGTGATAGACGACCTGAAGCAGCAGATCTCCAAGTTCGCACCTGAGGTCATCCATGTCGTTGCGCTCAATGGCATCGGCAACTTCATAGGCTTCCTCGATAGTGAAGGGGGCTATGGTGGCAAAACTCTGCTCAATGTCCCAGGGGCAGCCGGTTTCCGGCGCCCGCAAGTCCGCCATGATACGGCGCAGCGCTATGAGATCGCGGGACGGGGGCGGGAGTGGCATCAAACGCACCTCGTGGTTCAATCGGTAAAATTTTAGACAAAGTTTCTATCGCCAGAGACCGTGAATTGACTTATGTTCTCTTTATGTTCTTGATAGACATCACTCGAATCACAAGACGGGAGACAAGACATGATCAGAGGAAGTTGTCTTTGTGGCAAAGTAAAATTTGAAATTTCCGGCACGCCTCATTCC
>QILX01000042.1 GCA_003232175.1 Hyphomicrobiales bacterium
CTGGGTCGGGGCCAGATATTACGATGACCGCCTTCCCGCCGGCACCCAAACCACCGGAACCGCTTCGGTCGGCGGCCCGTTTACCGCCATCGACCACACAGGCAGGGCGGTCACGGAAAAAGACTTCCTCGGCGCGTTCATGCTGGTTTTATTCGGCTATACGTCGTGTCCTGATGTTTGCCCCGGCGAGCTTCAGGTCATCGCTGCCGCGATGGATCTTCTGGGCCCCAAAGCCAGCAAGGTGAGGCCGGTTTTTTTCACCATCGATCCGCGGAGGGACACACCTGAGGTCATGGCCGACTATGTATCGAATTTTTACGAGACCATGGTCGGGCTGACCGGAACGGAGGAACAAATGGCGGCGGCGGCCAGGGCCTATTCGGTGTTTTTCGCTGACAATGAAGACAACGGGTCGACCGGTGACAGGCTGATTGATCACTCATCGATGATTTTCCTCATGGACCGGGAGGGCCGTTATGTCCGCCATTTCAGTTTTGGGATCTCGCCCGAGCAGATCGCTACGGCATTGGATAAATTAATATTTTAATTTCATGACGTTACCGGGTTCCGGTTTCCCCGCGCCAGCCCTGCCCGGCAAGGTTGCCATGTTGGCGGACAACCGATATGCTGGCCTCTATTGCAGTGCAACATATCAAAATTTAGATATTTAGCCCGCGTCAACGGTCAAGGCCTGAAATCCTCATGCTCTACATCTATTATGAACTGAATCACGCCGTGATTGCCCCGGCCCGTGCTGCCGCCCAGGTCATGGGCGCAACGTTCCGCAACCCGCTCAACCCGTTTTCCCGCACCCCGATGGGTAAGGGCATAGCCGCCGGCGCCAGCCTGTTTGAACGTGCCACCCGCCGCTACGGCAAGCCAGAATTTAACATTGAAACCGTTACCGTTGATGACAAGCCGGTCACGGTTCACCAGGAAGTGGTCTGGCAGAAGCCGTTTTGCCGCCTGTTGCATTTCCGCCGCGATCTGCCACAGCGCCGCGCCGCCGATCCCAAATTGCTCATCGTCGCCCCGATGTCGGGCCATTACGCTACCTTGCTGCGCGGCACGGTGGAAACCATGGCTCAGACCCACGATGTCTACATTTCTGACTGGATCGATGCCCGCATGGTGCCGGCTGCCGACGGAACGTTCGGTCTGGATGATTACATCGACTACATTATCGAAATGTTGCATGTCATCGGGCCGGACACCCATGTCATGGCGGTTTGCCAACCTTCGGTTCCGGTTCTGGCGGCAGTGTCCTTGATGGAAGCCGATGGCGACCCATTGGCGCCGGCGTCAATGATCCTCATGGGCGGCCCGATAGACACAAGGATAAACCCCACGGGTGTTAATCGCCTGGCTGAGGAACGCGGGATCGAGTGGTTTGCCAATACCGTCATCGTCCGCGTACCCTTCCCCCATCCGGGCGCCTGCCGCGCCGTCTACCCCGGGTTCCTGCAGCTCAGCGGCTTCATGAGCATGAACCTTGACCGCCATCTCAATGCCCATAAGGAATTTTACGGCCACCTTGTTGAAGGCGACGGCGACAGCGCGGAAAAACACGAGGATTTCTACGACGAATATCTGGCGGTGATGGACCTTGATGCGGAATTTTATCTGCAGACGGTCCAAGCGGTCTTTGTCGACCATGCCCTCCCCAGGGGCGAGCTCACCTATCGGGGGCGGAAAGTGGACCCCGGCGCCATCCGCAATGTGTCGTTGATGACGATCGAAGGCGAGAACGACGATATTTCCGGTGTGGGCCAGACCCAGGCGGCCCACGATCTGTGCGCCAATCTTACCGACGAGATGCGGGTTCACTACCTGCAAGGCCAGGTCGGCCATTACGGTGTGTTCAACGGTCGGCGGTTTCGTGCCGAGATCGCACCACGAATTTCCGAATTTACTCGCAACGTCCGCAAAGCCCGTAAAAAAACGCCGGCAAAACCTGCCCGTCGCGCCGGATAATATCACTTCGGCTTGACGTCGGCTGACAGCGTTCCCATGTCCTATGGCGTCACACCAATCGCCAGAGGGATGAAAAAAATATGACCAACACAGCGATGTTACGACCGGCTTGGACCCCGATAACGCTCGGATTGATGGTTCTGGGGTTTGTAATCTTCTGGCCCTTGGGGCTTGCGGTGCTGGCGTATATTCTGTGGGGCGACCGGCTCGAAGGAAAATTCAACATAAACCTCGCCGCTCGCGCCAACGGTGACACAAAACACAACCGGCACCGCTACTGGCAGGGCGGAAACACCGGTAATGCTGCATTCGACGAATACCGCAAAAGTGAACTCGAACACCTTGAGGCGGAGCGCCGCAAGCTTGAAAAAGAGCGCGCCGAATTTGAAACCTTCCTTGCCAATCTGCGCCGCGCCAAGGACCAGGAGGAATTTGACCGGTTCATGGCCGACCGCGCCAATACCAGGTCGGGCCGCCGGTCGCCGCGTGATCCTGACACAATCAATCTTTGAAACTTGGGTGCGATCTTAATATTTCGTCGGTGCCGGTCGCGCGGTGAATGAATTAACGCCGCGCCTGCTCCCGGAGATTGAATAGCCAGCGCGGATTAACACGGCACGAAAAATGCCTTAAAACCGCTGATGGCTTCAGCACAAAGCAAATCTCCCCGTGGCGCGGTTCTGGCCATTGGCGGCGCCAATCGCGACGAAGTCATGCGCCTTGCCGGACCAATGACGCAAGGTGCGTCAAATCCGGTCCACATCAAAACCACCGCCGGCGGCATTGCCCGCAATGTGGCCCAGAATCTGGTTGCCCTTGGAGTTGAGACCCAATTGCTTACCGTGGTTGGCGACGATGAAGCCGGCGACTGGCTCCTCACCCAGACAAGATTGAGCGGCGTGGATACATCGCCCGCCATAAGGCGTGCCGGTCTGGCAACGGGCCGGTATGTGGCGGTTCTTGACCCGGGCGGCGAACTTGCCGTCGGGCTGGCTGACATGACGGCGACCGAGAGCCTGACCCCAGCCGATATTAAGAGCGCCTCGGGGCTGTTTGGCAGGTCCGGCACGATTTTCGCCGATGCCAATCTGGTGCCGGAGACCCTGGCGGCGCTTTTTGATATTGCCGCGAAATCCGGATCCCCGGTCACCATTGATCTGGTCTCGCCGGCAAAAGCGACCCGGCTGCCCGTCGATCTGTCGTCCGCTGATCTGGTGGTCGGAAATCGCCGCGAGGCCATGTCGCTGCTCGGCATCGAAAAACCCACCGCCGGTCTGGCCACGGCGATTGTCGACTGCGGCGCATTTGCCGCGGTGATCTCAGATGGCGACGGACCTGTTTATTGGTGCAGCAAATCCGCCACTGGATCTGATTGCGGATCGCAATGCCCGCCCGTGGCCAAGGTTGTCGATGTCACCGGGGCCGGGGACGCGCTTCACGCCGGCATCATCGCCGCAAGGCGCGATGGGGCATCGCTTGCTGATGCTGTATCCGCCGGTCTGAAAATCGCCGCCCGGATTGTGTCATCATCTGCCCATGCCCTCGCCCCTCGCGCCCCCGGACAAGGAGAGCCCTGAGCCATGATTATCCTTGATATCCGGCCCCCGATTGCCGATGCAATTGCCCGTGGCGGGGGTGTAGTGGCTTTGGAATCGACAGTCATCGCACATGGGTTGCCGGCCCCGCACAACATCGAAGTCGCAAATGGCATGGAAGCGGCCATCCGCAAGGCCGGCGCGGTCCCGGCGACCATCGCGGTGCTTGGCGGGCGACTGACCATCGGGATTGACCGGACCGAAATCCGCCAGCTTGCCGATGCACCCAAAGGCACAATTCGAAAAGCCAGCCGGCGGGATCTTGCCATCGCCGCGG
>QILX01000150.1 GCA_003232175.1 Hyphomicrobiales bacterium
GCGTGACAGCGGTAAACACCGAGGTAATGATGCCGATCGCCAGGGTCACGGCAAATCCGCGTACCGGACCGGACCCCAGCTGGAAAAGAATAAAGGCGGCGAGAAAAGTCGTAATATTGGCATCAAGAATTGTGCCGATAGCCCGCGAGTACCCGGTCTCAATCGCTGAAATCGGTGTCTTTCCGGCCGCCATCTCCTCGCGTATGCGCTCAAAGATCAGCACATTGGCGTCGACCGCCATGCCGATGGTCAAGACAATGCCGGCAATACCGGGCAGCGTCAGGGTCGCCTGCAGCAAAGACAGAACCCCGAAGATCATCAACCGAACAGGCCGTATGCCACGATCATAAATGCAAGCACGGCAATAGCGCCAATGATGGCCGCGATTTCACCTGCCGCGATGGAATCGGCACCAAGGCCCGGGCCGACGGTGCGCTCTTCCAGTATCTGCATGGGTGCCGGCAGGGCGCCCGCCCGCAGCAATATCGCCAGATCATTGGCTTCCTGCACCGTAAAACCGCCGCTGATCTGGCCGGTACCGCCGAGAATGGGCTCACGAATGACCGGCGCCGATATCACTTTGTTGTCGAGGACAATGGCAAAGGGCCGGTTGACATTGGCTTGTGTCACCTGGCCAAAACGCCGCCCCCCTGAAGTATCGAAGCGGAAGGTGACAATCGGTTCGTTGGTTTGCTGGCTGAAGCCGGGCTGTGCATCCACCAGATCCTCCCCACTCACCATGACCCGGCGCTTAACGACGTAAGGTTCGATTTCCCCGTCTTCGCCATATATCAATTCTGAATCCGCCGGGATACGGCCCTCCAGGGCCTGATCGATTCCGACCGATATATCGACGAGCCGAAACGCAAGCTTGGCGGTTTTGCCTAAGAGTTCCTTGAGCCGTTCAGGATCATCAAGACCTGGCACCTGAACCAGAATCCGGTCGACACCCTGGCGCTGAATGGTGGGCTCGGTGGTACCAAGTTCGTCGATGCGCCGGCGCACGATTTCAATTGACTGTTCGACCGCTGAGCGCACCCGCTGCTCGACCGCCAGTTCGGTAAGAACCAGCGTTACAATTCCTGGTTCACTTTCCTCGATTATCAGGTCGCGCGCCGACGTGGCGGAAAACAGATTGGTCTGGATCGGCACAGACAGCGCTTGAAGCAAATCCAGCGCTTTTTCCATTTCTGCCGTGTCGCGGATGCGCACCCGGACTTCACTATCGGTCGCCCGAAGTCCGGTATATCCGATGCCCTCGCCCCGCAAGACGCCCCGGACATCGCCTTTCAGATTGTCCATGCGCTCGGAAATGACCGCCTGGCTTTCCACCTCAAGCAGTAGGTGCGAACCGCCGCGCAAGTCCAGGCCCAGATTGATCTGTTGCGCCGGCAGCCAGCTCGGCAATGCGGAAAGTGTCGACTGCGACACAAAATTCGGCAGAGCAAAGAGGACCCCCATCACTGACACGACGACGGTTAGAATGATTTTCCATCTGGCAAAAAAGAGCATGTGGACCTGATTTTCTCGCGCTTCGGTTTAGGGGTTCGCAGGTATGTCGCTTCAGCCGCCAACTAAGTTCACGGCAAATTAGGCCGGCCTAGTCTTTTGACGCCGGCTCGCTCTTGCTGCGCACGTCGGTAACGCTGCTGCGCAGGATTTTTATTCTTATGCCTTCGGCAACTTCAACGGAAATCTCGTGATCATCGATCACCTTGGCGACCTTGCCGATGATCCCGCCCGAAGTCACGATAGCATCACCCCGCCGCAATGCGGAAACCAACTCACGATGCGCCTTGGCGCGCTTTTGCTGCGGTCGCAGAATAAGGAAATAGATAATCGCGAAGATGAGAATAAACGGCAACAATTGAATGAGCAGACCCCCGCCGGCCGCGGGAGCGGCGACCTGGGCAAATGCCGGTGTAATAAACATCTTCAAGCTCCAATATCCGTTGAAGGCCGCGTCCGATTTTGCAAGCGGTTCGCGGCCCTGCCAATAGTTTTGCGAATATAGTCGTCGGCACGGCGAATGCAATCGTTAGAGTGGCGAACATTAAAATGTGCTTTACGCCCGCCTGGTGAAGGAAATGCGCCGTGACCAAAATCTCAAATGCGCTGCTGGCCGAATTGTCGGCCCTAAGGGCTGCCATTGAACGACTGGCACCGCCTCCCCCCGCGCTCCCGGATTGGCCGGCGGCCGATGCTTTTGTGTGGCAGGAAGCCCACGACCGGCTTCAACCGGTCGGCAACGTCAACCGCGTGGCATTGGATCTGATCAAATCCGTCGAACCACAAACCCGCCTTCTGCTGGAAAACACCAAACGATTTGCCCACGGCCTTGGCGCTAACAATGTGCTGCTGTGGGGGGCGCGCGGCATGGGCAAATCATCGCTGATCAAAGCGGTTCACCACAAATTGGTGTCGGGTGCAGATTTGCCGCTCAAACTGGTTGAAATTCACCGCGAGGATATTGAATCCCTGCCCCGGCTGCTGGCGATCATGCGCGAGGCGACAGACTACCGCTTCATCGTTTTTTGCGATGATCTGTCATTTGACGGTGTTGATGCTTCCTACAAGTCCCTCAAAGCCGCCCTGGAAGGCGGTGACCGCATAATGTGCTCATCTACGCCACCTCAAACCGCCGCCACCTCATGCCCCGCGAAATGATGGAAAACGAGCGTTCGACCGCCATCAACCCGTCAGAATCGGTGGAAGAGAAAGTGTCCCTCTCGGACCGGTTCGGCCTGTGGATCGGCTTTCACAAATGCAGCCAGGACGATTATCTGGACATCGTTGGCGGGTATGTGCGCCATTTTGGGCTGAAGATAGATGCGGTCGAACTCAAACGCGATGCCCTGGAATGGTCGACCACAAGGGGCGCCCGCTCGGGCCGTGTCGCCTGGCAGTACATTCAGGATCTGGCCGGCCGGCAAGGTGTCCGCATCGAGAGCTAGTGGATCGACCGAGACATTTGAGTCCATCGGCCAAAGCAATATTGATCGCTTAACCCACTCAAATGTCTCGATAAGTTGATACATCAGCAAGAATCCTAGTGGTTCGAAGCGTTAGATTCGATCCACTAGGTCATATTTCGCGTCCACGGCACCGGCCCGCCCCACGCCCCACATTCCGTGGGACGTGGTCTTTTGCTCTTGGAGATCAGATATTACCGCTCCAGGGTTCCAATACCGGTATAGCGGAACGCTTCTTTTTCAAAGGCGTCAACGACATCGGGTCCCGATGCCGAAGAGACGATATCAATCCGCCCCAGGAAGACCAGCGGGATGTCGCTGTCACGACCTTCCAGATCCGCCCGAATGGCCTCCGCCATAGACACACCGACGTCGTCGCTCATCCGCATGGGTGTTGCCATAAGTTCTCCCTTGCGCAGCGCCACCAGCTCATCACCGGTACCGCCCCAGGCTGTGACGTTGATGTCATCCCCACGGTCGGCGGCCTGAACGGCGGATATCGCGCCCATGGCCATCGCGGTGTTGGCATTGTGCAGCATGGTCACTTCCGGATATGCCGACATAATCAGCTGAGCCCCGTTGAAGCCGCCCTCGCGCTGAAAGTCTCCGTAGTGCTCATAGGCAAGTTTCCAATTGGATTTTTCAGCCAGGCAATCACGGAAACCACCGGACCGCTGGTCGTCGACGCCGCCGGGAAGGCCACGGATCATGGCGTAGGTACCTTCGGTGCCGAGATTTTCAACGACCCAATTGCAGATATTCAGAGCGCCAAAAAGATGGGAGAACGTAGCGTACATCATCGGTTGATCGTCGCCCCAATCCTGAAGAGGCGTATCGAAATTCAGCACGATGACCTTCTTGCCCGCATCCATCAGGAGCTTGATATCGTCTTGTTGCGCCCGCAACTCCGAGGGACCGAAAATCACATACTCAAAGTCTTCTCGTGCGACCTGTTCCGCATAAGTTGATTGAAGCAGGAAATCGCCCATGTTGGACGCAAACTGGGTCGCTTCGAATGGAAGTTTCATCTCTTTAAGGCGCGCTTCCATCGCAAGATAGGACCGCAACCAGAAATCCGAAACATCCTGGCTTGGATAAATCAATGCGATCTTGACCGGCGCCGAGGGTGGTGACGCCATCGGCTTTGCCGGCGCCGCCACAATTTTCTGCATGTTGGCGAGGACTTCATCGGTTTGAACCTGATAGTACCACCAATAATATCTTTCGCTGTCATCAGGCAACGCCTTGAGCGGAAGGGTTTGGGCCGCAGCTTGTGAGAACATTCCCGCAAGACCGACAACAATCGCGGCAGCAAGACAGTTTCGATAAAATTTCATCTTCTTCTCCCTAGGTTTATTGTTTTCCTTGTGCAACCCAACCAGAACAGGGATGGCGGGCTTGATAGACATTCTGAAGCCCCTGTTGAAACGACACACTCACTCGTCTGTACGGCTTTCCGAACTTCTGCCGTGCTGTAGGTACGAGTAAAATCCGATTGCGGAAATGATGATCACGCCAGAGGCGATCAACTGCCAGAAGAACTGAAAACGCAGCATCACCAATGAGTTTGTTACCATCGCCAAAAGAAGAACACCGACAAGCGTGCCGAACATTGATCCGCGTCCGCCAAAAAGGACGGTCCCACCAACGACAACCGCGGCTATCGTATGCAGGGCAAAACCGTTGGCCGCGGTCGCCTGGATGGCATTGAGCCGACCGGTAAGAAGGATCCCCGCGATTGCCGCGCAGACGCCCATCAGGGCGTATTGGTAGAGTTTCTGACGGTTGATATTGATGCCGGTAAGGACGGCGGCTTCGCGGTTTCCGCCAATCGCGACGGCGTAGCGCCCAAGCCAGGTATAGTTATAAAGAACATAACCGACGCCCAAGGCAATCAGGCCGACAACGGCGGAGGTGGGAACCACCTCCATGATCTTGCCGCGCCCCAGAAGCGGAAGCGGCTCGGGGAACCTTGCAAGCACTGTCCCTGCTGCCAGAACCAGCGCGATGCCGCGATAGACCTGGTCCATGGCAAGGGTTGCGAGCAGGTCCGGCACCTTCAATTGGGTGATGACCAGGCCATTGGCGATGCCGCATAAGAGCCCGACGGTGACCGCCGCCATCATGGCGCTGTAGGGCCCCCAGCCTAAGTCCTTGATCAGCATCGCCATGATCACTGCCGAAAGCGCGGCCACCGCGCCGATAGAAAGGTCGATGCCCTTGCCGGTGATGACGATGGTCATCGCCATGCCCAGAACCATGTAGATGGCGGCGTCCTGCAAAATGATCATCAGGTTGGCGAATTCGAAAAACCGCGGCTGGGCGATCGCCATGGTCAGGCACAGCGCGATTATCATCACCAGCGGTCCAACCAGGTTAATGTAGCGCTTGTACCAGGGCAGTCTGACCTTGCGGTCAGAAACCTTGATTGCGACTGGACCTGCGGTCTCAAGAACCGTCATTTTTTCCCCCGATTCTCTGGAAACTAGGCTGATTGCGGCAAGCTGGCTGGTTCAGCTTCACCAAAATCAGCGCCCACGATCAGTCCCAGGACTTCCCGCTGATTGGATTTTGCGACCTCAACAATGCCGGCGCACACCCCGCCACGCATAACAAATACGCGGTCCGCCACCTCGAAGACGTGGTTGAGATTATGGCTGATGAGAATGATGGGTGTTCCGCGCTCCCGAACCGAACGTATGAGATCGAGCGTATGGCGTGTCTCTTCGGGCCCCAGCGCCGCGATCGGTTCATCCATCACCAGAACCTTGAGTTCAGCGCCATTAACCGCTCGGGCAATTGCAATGGCCTGGCGTTGTCCACCGGAAAAGTTTCGTGTGACCTCGTCGATATCGGGTAATTCAATGCCGATCCGGTCGCGCAGGATGGCAACCGCCTTCTTCCGCATCCCGGCATTGTCGATAAATGGAACGCCCAGAACATGTTTTATAGGTTCGTTGCCGAGAAAAATATTCGCCGGCGCCGCCAGGGTGTCGACGAGGCCGAGGTTTTGATAAACAGCCGCGATACCGGCATCCAGGGAATCGCGGCGGGTGTGGATTTTCATAATTTTGCCGTCAACCCAGATCTGCCCCTTGTCGGCCTTGTAGACGCCGGTCAGCACTTTGATCAGGGTCGATTTTCCAGCGCCATTGTCGCCGACGATCGCCAGAATTTCATTGGGATAAAGATCCAAATCCACATCCACCAGCGCGCGGAGCCCGCCAAAGGATTTTGAAATCTGCTTCATTTGCAGAACAGGTTGAGCCTTCTCGCCCATCGTAATCTTCCCGAGCTAAGCGAGCATAAAATTTTACGCTGCACTGAACTTTTGTAATGTAATATGTACAAAATTTCAATAGAAAAAATG
>QILX01000076.1 GCA_003232175.1 Hyphomicrobiales bacterium
CCTATTATCTTGCCAAGCAGCCACCCCGTAAGCGAATGCTGTTGTCGATGATCCTGCTGCTGACGTTTTACACCAGCATTCTTGTCAAGAGCTTCGCTTTTTCGGTGCTCCTTGGTTACAACGGCATCGTCAATACGGCCATCGCCGCCATGTTCGGGGTCGAGGCCAAAGTTCCGATGCTTTTCAACCGCGCCGGAACGTTGATCGGTATCGTCGAGCATTTCCTGCCCTATATGGTGTTCCCCATTCTGACCAGTATTCTGGCCCAGGATCCGGCGATCCACAAAGCGGCCGAGATCAACCCGCATCTTCTGGCGGGTGACGTTTCCGCTGAGCATCCCCGGTGTGCTCGCCGGGGTGCTGCTGGTCACCATATTGACAATGGGGCAATTTATCATCCCGGCCCTTCTGGGCGGCCGCTCGGATATGATGCTGGCCAATCTGGTCGATTTTCATATCAATGAAGCGTTCGACTGGAGCATGGCGTCGGTCATTTCCATCGTGCTCTTAGTGCTGTCCGCCGGCTTCATTCTGGGACTGGCGCGGGTGCGTGGCGGCCAGGTGTTCGCGGAACGGCGGCACTGAAAATGGCAAAGACGGGCAAAGAGCGGAAAAGCACGACCGGGCCGGGGCCGCGCCAGCCCGAGACCGCGGTTGGAGCCTCGTTCAACCGGGTTTCGCGCGGCACGGCTATAGTCGCCTGGCTGATACTGATCTTCATGATGATCCCCAGCCTGGTGGTCATTCCCATGTCGTTCGGCGATCGCAGCGAGTTCCAGTTCCCCCCTGAAAGCCTGTCACTGTTTCTTTACGAGGAGTTTTTCTTCACCAGCACCTGGATGGCGACGACGGTACAGAGTTTCAAGGTGGCGATCCTGACAACCATCTTTAGTCTGATCCTGGGGGTCAGCGCCGCTTATGGCGTGGTACGCGGCAGTTTTCGCGGCAAGCCGCTGGTGGTGCTCTTCCTGCTCACCCCGATGCTGGTCCCTGTCATCGTTATCGCGCTGGGCTTGAGCATCTATTTCTCCTTTTTGAATATTTCGGGGTCCACCTTGGCGATTGTTCTGGGGCATACCCTCGTCGTCACCCCGTTCGTGATCATTTTTATCATGGCCGCTTTGCGCCATACTGACCCCAATCTGGAAGCCGCCGCCAGGGTCATGGGCGCCAGCCGTCTGCGCACCTTGTTCAAGGTCACCTTGCCGCAGCTCAAACCGGCGCTGGTAACCAGCGGCCTGTTTGCCTTCCTGCTGTCGTTTGACGAGGTGGTGATCGCGCTGTTCGTTTCGGGAAGGGAGTCACAAACCCTCCCGGTCAAGATGTACGACAACATCCGCTGGGAGATTTCGCCGGTGCTTGCGGCGATATCCACCTTGTTGACCCTGCTGGCGCTTGCGGCCTGCCTGGTGGCAATACTCTATGAAAGACACGAAAAATCCGAGGATTTATGATCCCACGACCAATGAGATTTCGGCCAGAGAGGACATGCGGAAGATGACTGTTAGTGACGAACCGGCACCTCAGCCCTCACAGCCCGGCGGACCGGATGGCCGATCAAACAAACTCTGGCTTGAAAATGTCGCCAAACATTACGGATCGGTTGTCGCCCTGGCCGAAATCGACCTTGCAGTGGAAAATGGCGAATTCCTTACGCTCCTGGGCCCCAGTGGGTCTGGCAAAACGACCCTGCTTAATCTGGTGGCGGGAATGGTTACAGCGACATCATCTGGGTCGATGGCCGGGATATTACTTATCTGGAACCCAGCAAGCGCGGCCTTGGCATGGTGTTCCAGAACTATGCCCTGATGCCCCACATGACAGTGTTCGAAAATGTCGCGTTTCCGCTTCGGGTGCGGAAAGTCAAGGAGGCCGAGATCAAGCGCCGGGTGACCGAAGTACTCGAACTGGTGCGCTTGCCGGAAGTGGCGGCCCGCAAGCCGGCTGAGCTCTCCGGGGGGCAACAGCAGCGGGTCGCGATTGCGCGCTGCATCGTTTACAGCCCGTCGATCATTCTCATGGATGAACCCCTGGGCGCACTGGACAAAAAGTTGCGTGAGGAGATGCAGATTGAGCTAAAACGCTTGCACGATAAGCTGAATATCACAGCGCTCTACGTCACCCACGACCAGGAAGAGGCGCTAACGATGTCAGACCGCATCGTGCTTCTCAATGGTGGAAAAATCGAGCAGATTGGAACTCCAAACGAGCTATATTTCGACCCCTGTTCGCTGTTCGCGGCCCAATTCCTGGGCGATTCCAATATCATTGATGGCACGGTCGACAGCGCCGGCAAGGCGGTTTCGGTAACGACCGGAACCGGTGAGCGTATCCTCTGCCGCACTTGCGACACCGAAAAGGGCAAAGCGGTGAAAATCATGGTGCGCCCTGAAAACGTTTCTATCCAATCTGGGGAACAAAGCGGCGAAAACGTCAACCAGATGCCGGCGCAGATGCTCGATACCATCAGTTTTGGCGGTGTCATCAAGAGCTATCTGAAGCTGGCCGACGGCAATACCATCGTGGTGCAGGAACTGACCAAAGCCGGCCGGCCGCCCAAACCGCCAGGCAGTGACGTGATCCTGGCATGGTCTGCTCAGGACACTATGGTGCTGCCGATTCCCAAGGAAACGAATGCAAGCTAACTCATCGCAAGAATCTCCGGGCTTGGGAAGTCAACGCACCCCGAAATTTGAACACCCCTCATCAACATCGCCAGATCAAATGCTGCGGTCGGTAATGTCAGTTTGGACGGCTGGCGAGTGGGACAATTGGAAAGATGCCTTCAACCCACCCAGTTCGGAGCGGCCAAGAGTGAGGGTCTGTCCATAGTGATCGAGCACATCATTGACAATCGCAAGGCCCAGACCCGCGCCGGTCGCGGCGCTGTCCAGGCGTTTGCCGCGATCGGTCACCGCCTCAAGTAACGCACTGGCAATACCGGGGCCATTGTCCTCGATTTCCAGCCATGTTGCGCTGCCGGTCCCGATACCGCGGATTCGGACCGTTTTGGCAGTGTGCTTCACGGCGTTTTCCAGCAGATTGCCGAGGATATCGTCAAGATCGTCACGCTCGATGCGGGCTGTGAGGCCCGGCTCTATATGGCTTTCGAATTCGATGTTTTCGCCGCCGGGGGTCCGTATCAGGGTGTCGATGAGGCCCTGAACCACCGGGGCGACTTCGACTTTTGTGGCATTGCGAATGTTTCTGATCCGCGACCGGGTCAGCTCGCGCTCAATATGGCCGCGCATTCTGGTGACGGTCCGTTCAATTTCGTCGGCCATTTCCAGCTCGCCCCGTTGACGCAGACGGTTGGCGTCGGCCAGAAGCGCTGTCAGCGGCGTCTTGAAGCCGTGAGCAAGATCGGCGGCGCGGTCGCGGGCCCGGGCCATGGCCGCATCCTGGACATCGAGCAGGGAATTGACTTCCTCGACAAGTGGAGCGATTTCGGAAGGCACTTCGATATCAAGCCGGTCGGACTTTCCGCCGCGAATAGCGGTAAGGCCGCGGCGAATGGCCGAAAGCGGCCTCAGACCGACATTGATCTGCATCCAGCTCGCAAGGATGAGGAAGCTTGCGAGCGCCACTAGGGAAAGCGCCACCTCGACGGCGAAATTGGCGCTGAGCGCAGCGACCACGCCACGGTCGATGGCGACGGTCAGAGTTAGTTTTTTCTCTCCTTTAGGGGTGTCATAAATCAGGCGGCGCTCGTGGGCGCGTAGGCGGGTGCCCTGAGGGCCATCTGTGTCATGGACTTCGATGAGGCCCAGGCGCGGCTTGTCCTGGGGCAGTTCTAGTTTTGTGTCCCACAAGGAGCGTGAGCGAGAGTAGCGCTTCGTCGTTTCGTCGAAAATCTGCCAGTAAAGGCCTGAAAAGACCTGTTCAAACCGGGGGTCGGCGAGTTTGCCCCCAAGGGTTGCGGTGCCGTCGGCGTCGAAAATAGTGCGCGCGGCGATCTGGTTGAGATAGGTGTTGAGCTCCGATCCGATGCGGCGTTCGACATGGCGCTCGAACAGCAGAACCAGCCCAAATCCGGCAATGGCGAGAGCGCTCATGATCGCCGCCGCGGCCGCAATGGTCAGCCGCAGCCGTAGCGAGCGGATTTTCATCGGTCCCCGGCCTCGATCACATAACCAAAGCCCCGGCGGGTTTCGATCAACCCGGTTTGCAGTTTGCGCCGGAGCCGCCCGATCAGCACTTCGACGGCATTCGACTCGCGGTCCTCGTGGGCACCGTGCAACTGCTCAGCCAATTCCTGCTGGGGCACGACACGGCCGGCATGGAGCATCAGGTAGGCCAACAGACGGTATTCCTGCGGCGAAAGAGCCTTGGGCACCCCGGACACTGTGACCCGCATCTGCCTTGGGTCCAGGACAATATCACCGACAGCCATCAACGGCGTTGCGTGCCCCGCCGAGCGCCGGATGACGGCGCGCAGCCGTGCCAGAAGCTCGTCCATTTCAAAGGGCTTGGGAAGATAGTCATCGGCACCGGCGTCAATACCTTCCACCCGCTCGCTCCATGTTCCCCTGGCGCTTAAAACCAGAACGGGAAAATTTCGCCCGCCGGCGCGCCATCTTTTAAGAATTGCCAGGCCGTCCATACCTGGCAGGCCCAGGTCCAGAATGACAGCTCCATAGTCCTCGGTGTCGCCCTTAAACCAAGCCTCCTCGCCGTCTGCTTCAAGGTCGATAACGTAGCCGGCACCTCCCAGGGTTTCGGCCACAGCACCGGCAATGCGGCTGTCGTCTTCAACAACAAGAACCCGCATCAGTCCGGTTTGTCTTTAAGAATGGCGCCGGTCCTTGCATCGACATAGAGTTCGCGGACCCGGCCCTTGATGTTGACGTATTTGAATTCGTAAACGGGTTGTCCGTCCTCGTAGTCAAATTCGGTCTCGATGATCTCACCCCTGATCTTGGGACCGACCAGGGCGAGCACCTCGGATAGCGGCAGGATAGAACCATCCCGGCGCGCCTCCCAGGCATCGTCCTGTTCCTTTTTTCTGCGGCGCTTCTTGCTTTTGTCGGCGAGCGCAAACTCTACAGCAGGTCCGACCGTTAGTGCGGCAGTGGCCAGCAGGACGGCAAGCAGGGATCTTCGGGATATCATATTCATTGCAGTATTTTGACCTCGGCAAGATGACAAAACCCTGAATGCCGGCAACAGGGGTTCGTCACCGGGCCCTCATTAGGTTGTGAACATCGCAATTGTGCGACATTGAAAAGAGGATATCAAAATGCGCAAGTTCATCGCCATTACCATCACCATCACCGGTCTTGCCGCCGCCGCTCTTCCCGCCCTTGCCAGCGGCAGCAGCAAGGCAGCTTGCGGAAATATCGCCAGCGATAAGTGGATGTCGGTTCAGGAGATCACCACCAAGGTCGAGGCGCTCGCTCGGTTACACTGTTCGCAAAGTTGAGCGAGACGATGGCTGCTATGAAGTTTATGGAACCAACAATGCCGGCAACCGGTTCGAAATTTATCTGCACCCCAGCACCGGCGAGGTTGTCAAACTCGAACGCGACTCCTGATCACAGCCTCCTGTCGTATTGCCCAAGCTGGCCGCATGGAGCGGCCAGCTTTTTTGCCCATAAACCAGATCCGAAAATCATAGAAACGCCTCAGCAGCTGGCGGTGCGTCCTACGGCTCCACCGCGGCCTGGTTATTCGGTTGTTGTGCCATAACCCTGAGGGTTGATATTTCAGCATGGTGCAAAATGGCTTTGACACAGCATTGAAATCTAACGCTCAGTGCCTGATTTTTTGCCTCATTTTGGGCCTTATCTGCCGGTGGAATTGACGATATATCCGGTGTAACATTAACCGTTCGAATTCCTCCTGCAATACCAACAAACAAGGTTTTCCTCAATGCCCCACCATCGTGCCAAATTGACCCCTGCCGTGCTTGCCGCAA
>QILX01000289.1 GCA_003232175.1 Hyphomicrobiales bacterium
GCCGGAGGACACATCATGGCGGACGTGCCATTCGATCGACTTGACGGTTACATCTGGTATGACGGCAAGCTGGAGCCCTGGGCCGAGGTGCGGCCCCATGTCCTCAGTCACGGGTTGCATTATGCCAGTTCGGTGTTCGAAGGCGAGCGGGTTTATGAGAGCGAGACCTTCAAGCTGACCGAGCATACGGAGCGGCTTCATTCGTCGGCGCAGCTTCTGGGGATGGAAATTCCCTATTCCGTGGCCCAGATCGATGCGGCCTGCCGCGAGGTCATTGCCGCCAACGACATCACCGACGGCTATCTTCGGCCCGTTGCCTGGCGCGGCTCAGAGATGATGGGGGTTTCGGCCCAGAAGAACACCATCCACCTGGCTATCGCTGTGTGGGAGTGGCCGGACTATTATGCCCCCGAAGCCCGGATGAAGGGGCTGCGGCTCCAGCTTTCGAAATGGAAACGACCGTCGCCGGAAACCATCCCGTGTAAAGCCAAGGCCGCCGGTCTTTATATGATCTGCACTCTGTCCAAACATCAGGCTGAGAAGGACGGTTATCAGGACGCCTTGATGCTCGACTGGCGCGGCCGGGTGGCAGAGGCCACCGGCGCCAATATCTTCTTTGTTCGCGATGGTGTCCTGCACACTCCGACACCGGATTGTTTTCTTGACGGCATTACCCGCCGCACGGTGATCGAACTTGCCGGCCGCAGGGGCCTGGAAGTGGTCGATCGGATCATTCAGCCCGAGGAGATGAGTGATTTTTCCGAGTGTTTCATGACCGGCACCGCGGTCGAGGTGACACCGATCAGCGAGATCGATACCTACCGCTTCACCCCGGGGTCCATCACCCAAATGCTGATGAACGATTATTCGGCCCTGGTGCGGCCATCCCAGAGTGGTGCGGCGGCGGCGGAATAACCGCCGCTAGTTGTTTGTTGACTAGAGGAAGCCTGTGCCATCCCGCTCCCCCACTCGGCCACCCCCGGGATACAATCTATGGGGTGGTCGGGTGGGGGAGCGGGATGGCACAGACTTTCTAAAAATCAACGAAATAACCTCAAAGCAAGACCAGATTGTCTTCCTTTTCGCCGAATTTGGGAGGCTCGAATTCGAATAATTTGTACAGCAGCCGGCCGACGTCTTCGGCAATAATCGGTTTGTAGAGCAGGTGGTCGGCCTTTTCGACAGTCAGGGTGTTGCGAAGCGCCTGGCTGCGATCACCGGTGACCAGGATTAAGCGCACATTGGCATTGAGCACTTTTAGACGTTGAAGGGTTGCGGGTCCGTCGATGCCCAGCATATTAATATCAAGGAAAACGATGTCGTGGCGCCGGGCCCGGTAAAGGGCCAATACGACCTCGCCGCCATCGGCCTCCTCGATGGCGATATCGAACAAAGATTGCCGCAACACCTTGGTGATCACTTTTCGAGTGATTGACGAATCATCGACCAGCAGGACGGATGTTTGCGTCGATATGCGCAAATAGGTACGCATAATCTCTGCGACCCGTTCGGTCTGGAATGGTTTGGAGAGATATTCATAGACTCCAAGGGACCGCGCGAGTTGAACGCGCTCTGGAGTTTTTTCCGTTGACATCACCACGAAGAATGTTTCGACGCCGGCTTTCCGGGCGATGGAAATCGCTTCGGTGCCGCTTCGTCCGGGCAAGTTGATATTAATGAAGGCCAGGGAGAAATTTTGTTTGGTCAGTGCGCGCAGGCAGTCATCGCCGTCCCCGACAATTGTGCATCGCGCCGGGATGCCGAATTTTTCTATCGCCCGGACGACAAACTGCGCCACGGTCATGGAATCATCGCAGACCAGAACATCTATGGGTAAGGGTTTTGCAGTGCCCATTGATCTTTCCACCCAGTTCGAGCCTTGCGTCCAGGGTCGGTGTGTCTGCTTGTCCCCGTTCAGCTATGCAACGTAAGCGGGAAGTCCTTCCGAAATACTAATTAGAACATCTTCTTGCAAAAAACCTTGTTTTTAATGATTGTCCAAACCTGAACATGCAATCAATGCGTGTAGATATTCGGTTTCCTGCCAGATCAGCGCTCGGCCCATTTCTCGCGCGCAATGGTATCGGCTTGGTTGTGTTCGACCCAGCCGGCCCCGTCCGGCCTTTCTTCGCGCTTCCAGAAAGGGGCTTCGGTCTTGAGGTAATCCATGAGAAATTCCGCCGCTTCAAAGGCGGCCCGGCGATGGGGAGAGGCGGTGACGACGCCGACAATATTGTCTCCGGGCAATAAAGTACCAAAACGATGGATCACAAGACTGGCCGCCAGCGGCCAGCGTCGCAGCGCTTCGGCCTCGATCTTCTCCAATGCTGTCTCGGTCATGCCGGGATAGTGCTCAAGGGTCATTGATTTGAGGCCGCCGGTATCGCGGACTGTGCCGGTAAAGGTGACGATGGCGCCGATTTGATGTTTGCCGGCGGTTAGGCGCGCCACCTCGGCACCTAGGTCAAAATCGTCTTCCTGCACCCGCACCGACATTTCAGCCGCCGGTGACGGGGGGGAAAAACGCCACTTCAGCGTTGGCGCCGATGTTGGCCGATGGCTCGACATGGGTCATGTCGATGGCGGCGCGAATGGTGTCCGCTTCGGCAAAAGCTGCCTCGTATTCCGCCCCTTGGGTTTTCAGCCAGGCGATCAGTTCGGCGATGGTGGTGACATCGTCCGGCGGCGTCAGGCTCTCTTCGCCACGCCCGATGCGTTCGCGCACCCAGGCGAAATACTTAAGTTTGATCGTCAACGTCTCATCCTTCTTCCACCAGTTTGGTAATTCCGGCCTTGAGATAATCATAACCGGTATAGACCGTCAGCAGTGCCGCCACCCACAAGGCGATAATGCCATAAGTGCTGGCGCCGGGCACGATTGTATCTGCCGCCGTCCCGGGGATAAGCAGGCCCAGAGCGCCAAGCTGAACCCCGGTTTTCCATTTGGCAAGGCGGCTCACCGGAATCGAAACCGCGAGGTCAGCGAGAAACTCCCTGAGGCCGGAGACCAGAATTTCGCGTGCTAGGATGATCACCGCCGCCCAGATATCCACCCCGGCGATGGTTTCCTTGCCGACCAGAAGCAACAACACGATGGCGACCAGCAGTTTATCGGCGATGGGGTCGAGCATGCGTCCCAGGGCCGAATGCTGCGACCAGGCGCGGGCGAAATACCCATCCAGCCAATCGGTCACCGCGGCGCCGATAAAAAGCGCCAGCGCCACCCAGCGGCCCATGTCGCCCACGAACGAAAAGCTCAGGACAATTGCCGGAACGGCGAGAATGCGCGAATAGGTCAAAAGGTTGGGCAGATTCAGCGCCATGCGCGCGCCTTTTGTGAGCGGGGGCCTCGCGGGCGGGGTGTCGCGCATGTCAGTCTGCTTGTTCATGGAAATAATCATAAACGGTTTTGGCGATTTGTGCGCTGATCCCTGTCACTGATTGCAAATCGGCCATGGCGGCCCGGCTGACGGCTCGGGCGGTACCGAAATGGCTGAGCAAAGCCCGCTTGCGGCTTGCCCCGATGCCGGGCACCTCGTCAAGGCGCGAAAACCCGATGGCCTTTTTCCGCCGCACCCGGTGGCTGCCGATGGCATAGCGATGGGCCTCGTCGCGCAGGCGCTGGATGAAATACAGCACCGGGTCCCTGGGCGCCAGGCGAAAGGGCGGTTTTCCAGGCATGAAAATGCGCTCACGGCCTGCGTCCCGGTCCGGTCCCTTGGCCACGCCGACAACCGCGACATCGCTGACACACACCGAGCTGGGCCTTGCCGCCATCGATCAGCAGCAGATCAGGCCATTGAGGCGGGGCGCCGTCCTTGCTCTCCTTGATCAGCCTCTTGAACCTGCGGGTCAGCACTTCGCGCATCATGGCGATGTCATCGCCCGGCGCAAGGTTTTGGGATTTGATGTTGAACTTGCGGTAGTGGCTTTTGGCAAAACCGTCCACGCCAGCGACGATCATGCCGCCAACGGCATTTGT
>QILX01000198.1 GCA_003232175.1 Hyphomicrobiales bacterium
TCTTTCCCGGCTCGATGGCGGTGACCGGATTTGCCGGCACCTACATTCCCAATTTCGAAGAGGGCCTGCCGCCGGGCGTTGATCCCATCGATGAGACCTTCATAGACATCGAGGGTCCGTCTTTGCGCATTTTCGATGCCCGCAACCTTGGCGAACCGCCGGCGGGCCAGCTTGTCAACACTCCGGAACCTTTTGAAGTGGAGGCCCGCAAAATCGGTCAGGTTTTTGGCCTCGCCTATGATGACGGCATTCGCGACGGTATTCAGAGCGGCACGCCAAACCTATACGCCAGCGCCACATCACTTCTGGGCGTTCGCATCGTCACCCCGGACGATGACGCCGATGGCCGGCCCGAGCGCCAGCTCAAGGGCGCGCCAGGCGCCAACTTCATGGAAGGCCAGTTCGGCGACGATCTGGGCGGCGGACCGGGCGCGATCTACAAAATCGATGGGTTGACCGGCGAGGTTACGCTTTTTGCCAATATCGAAACCAATTCCGGTACCGGCATCGGCAATATCGCCTTTGATAAATCCCACCGGCAGTTCTACGCCTCCGATCTGGATGATGGCAGGATCTACCGCATCGACATGGACGGCAATGTGCTGGACAGTTTCGATCACGGCGTTGACGGTCGGCCGGCCCGAGGCCTGGCGCCGGTGGCCGATGATGGCGCCGTCATGGATATCGGCGGTGGCGCTTTTGACACCGAAGACCCCGAGACCTGGGGCTACACCCAGGACGAACGCCGCGTCTGGGGGCTCGCCTATCGTGGCGGCCGCCTTTATTACGCCGTTGGCGAAAAGTCTGAAATCTGGTCGGTGCGTATCCGCCGCGATGGCACCTTCGCCGACGATCCCCATTGGGAGCTCGACGTCAAAACCAATCGCGACTACCCGGTTACCGATATCGCCTTTGACAACAAAGGCTTCATGTATCTGGCCCAGCGCGGTGACATCGAGAACCGCTACGACTATTCGCGTTTCGCCAATACCGGCAAGGGCGAAGTGGTGCGTTACTGGCGCGAAAGCCCCGATGATCCGGCGACGGAAAGCATCTGGGTCCCGGTGCCGCAGGAATACGCCGTCGGCTTCCCCGATACCCACCGCCAGTCGGCGGGGGGTATCGACCTGCAATATGGCTATGACCAGAACGGTTATATCAACCTCGATGCCTGTTCGGGCACCCTGGCCAAAACCGGGGATAATTTACGCAACAATCCGCTCTACGCCGCTGAGCTCGCCGCCGGTGGGCCTTATGAGGTTCACGGAGTCCAGTTGACGCCGAAGTACCTGACCAAGCCGCAGAACGAGCCGCCATTCGGCAGCTGGTATTTCGACTATGACGGTCTGTTCGACGACCCAGATGTCGAAGGCCATGTCGGCGATGTGGAGATCTGGCACCCGTGCGAGGGCCAGCTTGGCTATGGCGAGGATTACCTGCCTCCGGAAATACCCCCGACAATCCCGCCGGAGCCGACGCCGGAGGACCTGCCGCTTTGCGTGACCGTCACCGATCTGCAGTATTTCTGCACCCCCGGCGGTCTGGAAGCGGACCTTTATCTTGACGACACCGCCGGTATCGGTGGTGACAGCGTCAAGGCAAATTCACTCAATCCAGGCGTTTCGGTTTCGCCCCTGATGCAGACCCGGCCCGATGCAGCGACCCCGTTCACCTTCGAGATCTTCGGCAATGCGCCGGGCGAGACGGTGAATGTCGGTCTTTGCTTTTACAAAAAGTCGGATGCGGATGCGGGCGGGTACTTCCCTTGCTGCAAGGTGACTGTGCCTCTCGAAACCCCTGAAGCTTTTTGTCCATGAGGGAGGGAGACATGAACATCATCGCCCATCCCTGTCCAGATAGACCGAGACAAATTCCGGTCATGGAGACATTCATGAATATATTCAACCCATTGAAAAAAGCGGCGAAATCGCTGCTCGGCATCGGGGTTTGCCTGGCGCTCTCGGCAGGTGCCGCGAACGCTGCCCAGCACGGCCCCAAACTCAACCAGATCTTCAATCTGCCTGGTGGTGTCCTTAAGAAAAATCTTGCCCCTGGCGACTTGAACGAAGGCGGCGGCGCCGGCGGAGGCGGAGGTGGTTTAAGTACCGTATTCGATTTCTCCAAAGTCGGCGCACAACTCGATTGCGACTTTGTCGAATACCGTCTTCGCTTTTCTATCACCCAAGACCCAGGCTTCTGGGATCAAGCGGGTTTACAGGCGCTATTGGACGGCATGCCGTTTGATTTTCTCGACCAGCTCCCCAATGGCCTCAAGGCGGTCAATGTCACGATTACCGGGGATGTCACCGACGCCCTTGGTGGCGCCGTCGTGCCGACCATCGAGACAAGCGTCAATCCCGACGATACGGTGAAAATCTCCGATTTCAGGTTTTCGGCCCTCGATCTTGATGGCGACGGGTCCAACACCACCCGGTCATTTTATGTGACAATTCTGGCCCAGATCGATCCGGTGGTATTCCCGGTCGCGGTTTTGGTCGCCAATCAGGCGGAAACGACCATTACAGATCCTGGCGGCGTAATGGCTTTCCTCTCCCATGACCCGGCCCTGCCGGACGATGGCAACCCCTTTACCGGCGATCCGACCAAGATTCTCATCGACGTCGAAGACTGCCTGCCCCCGCCCCCGCCGCCACCTCCCCCCGGTGACGGCCCGTGCTTTGTCCTTGAAGAGGGCGAAGTCGACTGCGACCCCCTTGGCGGCGGTGCTTACATCTACAAAATGCCGGTCGGCCCCGAAATGGCCGGTGAGACCATCGAGTTGGTAGCCCTCAACCCCCCCGGCATCGTTATCGCGCCTGCCTCCCAGGTGGTTCCCGTCGGCGGCGGTGTCCTCATCTGGACCATTACCGGCGCCAATCCCGGCGATACGATCCAGCTTCTGGTCACCGGTATCAAGGAAGTCGGTGAATTTGACGCCAGTGGTCTGGGCATATGCTGTACCCAGCGCATCGATATCGAAATTCCCGACGACCTTGTCTGTCCGAAGGAAGAAGAACCCGATCTTGAGGTCAAAAAACGCGCCGATGAAGCGTTCTGCGATCAGCTTGGTATTTGCGACTTCACCATTCAGGTCAGAAATGTCGGTCCGGTGCCCTATACCGGCAAGATCGTCCTTGACGAAATTGTCACGCCGGCCAATGCACCGGTGACAGCGGGCCCCAATGCGCCTTGGGTCTGCAATCCGATGATGACGCCGATGGTTTGCGAATATCCCGAGACCACACTTAATCCCGGCGAGTTCGTCACCCTCAATCTTGGTTTCACCCCCGGACCCGCCTGGGCCTGGAACAAAATCAAGAACTGCGCCAAATTGAACTATGACGGCGAAGACCCCTTTGGCGATCCGACCAACGACAAGGCCTGCGCCACCATCGACATCTGCCTGCCGGGCGATCCGGAGTGCAACCCGCCGCCGGTTGATGAAGAAGATCCTGACATCGGTGTGCGCAAGACTCTTATGGAAGCTTGCGATGCCGACGGCAAATGCATCTGGAGGATCACGCTCATCAACACCGGCGTTGTCCCGATAAACGGACCCGTCACAGTTGTTGACAATTTCCCGTTCGATGATGTCGATAATGCAATATTCTCCCCCTCGCCGCCCTGGGCCTGCGTTGCCCTGGATGGCAACACCTTCCAATGTGTGCATCCGGGTCTGAACCTGCCGGTTGGTGCCACCACCGACATCTTTGTCAGGTCATTTGATAATCCGGACGACTATCCGG
>QILX01000307.1 GCA_003232175.1 Hyphomicrobiales bacterium
CATAGATCAACGATGGCGCCGTGGATTTAAGGGTCAATTCGCGGATGGTTTCCCAAAGGCGGATCAGATAGTCGTAGTCGCGCCGGATCTCTGCCTTGGTACGGTTGGCGCCGGCTGTGCGAACAATAACGCCCATGCCTTGAGGAACATCCATGTCCGTGGCAATGGTTTTGAGGCGTTTGCGATCGGCAAAACTTGTGATTTTGCGCGATATTCCGCCGCCCCGAGCTGTATTGGGCATCAGAACGCAATACCGACCGGCAAGGGATATATAGGACGTCAGGGCCGCGCCCTTGGTGCCGCGCTCTTCCTTGACCACCTGTATCAGCAGGATCTGTCGACGTTTTATAACTTCTTGTATTTTATAGGATTTACGGCGAACTGGACGGCGGTCCGGCACCTCTTCCAGCGCATCCTCGGCACCGACGGAGGATCCTCCGTGTGTTCAGTCCCCTCGGCGACGGTGGTGTCACCGTCGTTTTCGTCATCGTCATCGCCATCGCGGCGGCGGGAGCGGCGTACTCGGCCCATGCCTTCGCTGGTGGCAAGTGTTTTAGGGGGTTTTTTCTCCGACACCTCATCTTCACCGCTCCTTCCTTCATCGTCGGCGGTGGCAGTGTCAGTGTCTTTTAGGTCTTTGGCGTCAGCTTTGCTCGCGGCCTTGGCGGTATCGTCATCGACACGTTTGGCTGATGGGCCGGTTTTGTCCTCAATGTCGTCAGAAGATTCTGGATCATCCCCTGTTGCAACTTCCGCCTCAGTATCTGCCTTGGATTTTGCCTTTGACCGCCGCCGTCGTGTCGGGGTCTTAGGTTTCGCAGGAGCGGGTTCATCTTCGTCATCGGGGATTTGCGCAGCTTCAGCCAGCAACGCCTGCCGGTCAGCAACGGGGATCTGATAATAGTCGGGATGGATTTCGCTAAAGGCCAGGAACCCGTGCCGGTTTCCGCCATAGTCGACAAATGCAGCCTGAAGCGACGGCTCGACCCGGGTGATTTTTGCTAGATAAATGTTGCCGCGGAGTTGCCTGCGTGCCGCGGATTCAAGATCAAATTCCTCTACACGTTCTCCGGATAACACAACCACACGAGTCTCTTCCTCGTGGGTTGCATCGATCAGCATCTTGTTGATCATTCGATATATTCCTTATCGTTCGACCGCAACACAGCGGCGCCCGCAATCGTCGCGATGGGGCGTTGCCTGCATGTCGAACGTGTGATGTCGGATTGGGTCTTCGCCTAAGCCGGTCTGGCGCGCGACGTGGGCCGCGGCTTGCGCTATCAAACAGGGGCGGAGGCGTTATTCCTCCCTGACTATATTCCCCTGGGCGCATGGCTCTCCCAATTCACTGTTTATGTCCGACAAATGGCCGGACGAACTACGCTTTCGCCGTACGGGGCGAATAGCAACTGATTGTCGGCACCTCATGAAATCTCAAAGGCGCCGGGTTGGTGGTAAGCCATGGTCTTCGACATTGTGCGAATGACCGATGGCACCCGAAAAATCGATTCTGACGCGATACCTGGACACCTTTGAGCCGCATCTTAGGCCGGGCCCCGGGGATCGCTGGCGCTTGCTCCTTAAATTGAGGTGGTCCTTAAGATTAAGGATCGGAGAAGCCGCCGACTGAACGAATCTCAATCTCACCCTAATATCGTGGCTATACCGGTTTTGGCAAGCCCGCCGTGGTATTCGAATTGAGAATCAGAGCACATATTACATTTATCGATAACGAAAATGGTTTAACGGGCGTCTCTAAGTCCGGCTTCCTTCAGCGGATTTGCGCCACCATTGTTTGACGGTGGAAAAAGGCCCAAAATTATTAGCCATGAAGATCAGCAGACCCTAGCGCGTCCCACTTCGTTTACTTGGCATAAAGCTCCGAGCCGACACCCATATATCCGTCCCAGGCAAACCAGTAGGATATGTGCCCGGGAATGCGGGCCAAGGTGGTGCCATTCTGGGCCACCAGCGCCTCCTCGCTGATCTGCCAGATATCAGCACCGGTCGTCAGTTGCTCGTGACTTGCCGCCAATGCGAATTCCCGATCACCCCGCTCATAGGCCCTGACGCTGCGTGTCGCGGCATTGCCGATCAGCACCAGGTTCCTGTCGCCAATGCCGTCATTGATCACCCGGACATCCTTGAATGCCGAAATCGGCCAGGCTTTGGCCAGTGCAAATTCGCGGATACCGAAGACATATTCCTTGCGTTTCAGAACACTTTCGTCGCGCACGATGGCCGGAAACATCAGATCAGGGCTGGCAAAATAGTCTTTGTAAACATTGCCGGAATTGTAATTACGCCGGTAGCCGGTCTTCACGGACAATACCTGGGTATCGGGATTGATAGACTTCCAATTATCCCAGGACGTTATCAGAACAGGAAGGATCTTCAGCGCGATGTCAGTCTGTGCCAGCGGGCCGGTCACCGGTTTGCCGGTAAACTGGTTCCACAAAGAGTTGGTCTGCCGGTCGAACATGAGCTTGTTGGAGCGGAACAAGAACCCTGAAGACCCAAATACGAACGGCTCATCGCGGCCTTCGATTTTGGTTTCGTAAAGGATCCCGGAGCCGCAAAGGGTGCAATAGGCCAGCGCCACCGGCACGCCGCCGATGGTGTCATTGAACATTTCGTGCCAGCCCATGATCCGTAATGGGTAAGCGCGGGTGTCGCCATTGATCTTCACGCCGAAAACCAGATCGTCCCCCACCATGTAATCCGCCTGGTTCGCCGGGATCATTTTGGGATTGTCGAGGGACGGGATGCCATCAACAACGACACCGCCCCAGGCGATTTCCTCAAGCCTGATTTTCATCCTTGCGCGTTCCGAGCGCTCACCCTCCAAGAATCTCAGGAAACTGGCATCTATGGAGGCGAAAATTCGCAATTTGAGGTTGCGGAAACTTTCGTGCGGCACAATCTGCGGGTTGGCTTCCTGCCAAAGCATCCCCTCATTCCACGATGATATCTTTTGCTCCGCAAGCTCGCTCAAGACACTGCCGATGAGGTTTCCATACCCCTGAAAGCGTATAGCCAGTATCAAGGTTGCCGCGATATCGGGGTTGCCGCGTTGTCTGAGGGCTCCCAGCGCCTCGGTGCGCTCCGCCGAGCTGCCGAAAATCACATTGGTCGAAAATTTGGCGATCTGGGCATCGTCAAGTTCCTGAGAATTTGCCGCACCGAAACCAAGGGTAAACACCAGGCCGAACATCGCCACAATTTTGAAAAAATTTTGCATTATTCCAGCTCACTTCTATCATGGGTATTTCCTGAACCAGTGATACCCCGAGACCATTCCTCCCGAATATCAACACTTGTAACATGTTGGGCATATTGTGCCGATACTGGCTGTAAAATGTCATCCTTTGCGCGGATCATTCGCAAGCACCTTAGTCGCCACAATCAAACTGGCGAATGCGTCTTTAAATGACGGGCGAACGCTGGTACGACAGGACAAGCTTCAGGAGCGTTCCCACAGCGGCGAGGTGAGGGGGCAATCAATGCCGAAGGCGGGCCAGATTTGATACAGATGAGGCGAGTAGCGGCGGGTATTGTGGCTGGACTTGTGGGTCTGCTGATCGGCTTGGCGCCGGACGGCGGCACCGCGATGGCACAGGTGCGAGCGACAAAAGTCGAAGTCTCGGGTACGCCAGACAGCGCCCGGTTCGCGCTTGAGTTGTCTGGCGACGTCAATTTCAACGTCTTTGCGCTCGCCGATCCCTATCGTGTCATCGTTGATCTGCCCGCCATCGACTTTCAATTGGCGGAAGGTGCCGGGGATAGAGGTGCCGGGCTGATCCGGGCCTTTCGCTATGGCCTGTTTTCCGCTGGCAGGTCGCGCATTGTTATCGATGTCGAGGCACCGGTCTCCATAGTCGAGCCCTATCTTCTGCCCGCCATTGGCAATGAACCGGCGCGTCTTGAGCTGGGACTGAAAATAACCAGCCGCGAAGCGTTTATGCGTGATTATGCCCTCAACGGCCAGCGACCGGCGCAACGGGGGCAAAATTCCGCGTCCACAACGGCGGTGCCAAACAGCATTGCCGACCTGATCGCCCCGCGCTCGGAAGAGGGGCGGCC
>QILX01000034.1 GCA_003232175.1 Hyphomicrobiales bacterium
CGACAAAGGCGGTGGGCGATGCCGAGGTGGTTATCACCATGCTGCCGGCGGGTCGCCACGTTAAATCGGTCTACCTGGGAGACAATGGGCTTATTGACGCCGCCGCGCCGGGAACCTTGCTGATCGACAGCTCGACGATAAATGTCGAAACCGCCCGCGAAGTGGCGGCGGCTGCCCAGGCTGCGGGTCATCCGATGGTCGATGCACCGGTCTCGGGCGGTGTCGCCGGGGCGGAAGCGGGCGGATTGACCTTTATGGTCGGTGGACCACGGGCGGCATTTGAACACGCCGAACCGCTGCTCGAAGCCATGGGCAAGACGATTGTTCACGCCGGGGATGCAGGAAATGGGCAGGCGGCGAAAATCTGCAACAATCTCATCTTGGGAATTTCGATGATCGGGGTTTCCGAAGCTTTTGTTCTGGCGGAAAAACTTGGCCTGGACCGCCAGAAGCTTTTCGATATATCCGCAACCGCTTCAGGCCAATGCTGGTCGCTGACCACCTATTGCCCGGTCCCCGGTCCGGTCCCGGCATCACCGGCCAATCGCGACTACGAAGCGGGCTTTACCGTGGACATGATGCTCAAGGATCTCAAACTCGCCGCCGACGCGGCTCAGAGCGCCGGGGCGTCATCGCCTTTGGGCGGCCTTGCGGAGGCGATGTACTCTTTATATTCCGCCTCCGGTCAGGGTTCGGCGGATTTTTCGGGGATCATTCGTTTCCTGCGCGGTCGAAACGAAACTTAAGGGTTCGTTAACCGGGTTTTTTAAGTGCTTCTTAGCGGCCCGGCTTTATTTTAGGGATAAATTTCTAACTGTTGTATCCGTTGTATGCGTAAGGATTTATCCATGAGTGCTGTGACCACGGCTTTGGCCGAAGAGGGCTTTAGTGATCCTGAAATCTTGAGAGCCCCTTATGTTGAATCACTGAAATTGATTGAGCGCCTGCATCGTTGCCTCCTTGATGTCATCAAGGATGAGTTCGAACGCGAAGGGCGTTCGGATATCAATAGTGTCCAGGCTTTGTTGATTTACAATATCGGCGAATCCGAATTGACCGCCGGCGAGCTGCGGACCCGTGGGCATTATTTGGGCTCGAATGTGTCCTATAACCTTAAGAAACTGGTTGAGTCGGGCTATATCCGCCACAAACGTTCAGAATCCGACCGGCGTTCGGTTCGGGTCAGCCTGACCGAAAACGGTGTGGAAGTCCGCGAACTGGTCGACAATTTATTGTCACGCCACTTGCTGTCGATAGAAAAAGTCGGCGGTGTGGGGCCGGAGGAATTTGCCAACCTGAACCAGTCACTTCGCCGGCTGGAACGGTTTTGGACCGATCAGATCCGCTATCAGCTCTGAGTTTATATATATCGTAGCCCCTGAGGCTAATTCACCACGGTAATCCCGATTCGCCCGGCATTGTGCCGGGTGGTCCGGCTTGCCATGCCGATTATGATTTCGAGCGGGGGCCAAGGCCGGAATCCGCCGAAATAACATCTCCATTCAACAAATTTTGATTTAGGTCGTTTGTCCGGCGGCCAAAATTGATGATAATGGGTTAGCGCGGTATGCTCGCCCGGAGGTAAAGCTCTATTTTGAATGCCGGGGCTGATTGTTTTCGGCGTGCGAAACGCTCATAAGCTCAATTGGGTATCAACTTTGGACCATGAAGCGGGAACCAGGGTGTCACGAAATTTCAAACACGCGGATTATGCAGCGGCGATAAATACCGTTCTGGATCAGGTTCGCAAAGAAGGACGCTATCGGGAATTCGCCGATATCAAGCGTCAATGCGGCAACTACCCAACTGCCACCCGCTACACAGATGGCGAAACATCCGCCGTTACCGTGTGGTGTTCGAACGATTATTTGTGCATGGGCCAACACCCCGACGTCATAGCTGCCATGCATGCTGCCATCGACGAGGCGGGGGCCGGTTCAGGCGGCACGCGCAATATCTCAGGCACGACGCACTATCACGTCGAGCTTGAAGCCGAACTTGCTGACCTTCACGGTAAACAGAGTGCGCTGGTTTTTACCTCCGGTTACATCTCCAACCAGGCAACCTTGAGCACCCTTGCAAAGATTCTACCCGGTGTTGTCATCCTTTCCGACGAAATGAACCACGCCTCGATGATCGAGGGTATCCGGCAGGGACGTGGCGACAAACGCATATTCCGCCACAACGACCTTGCCGATCTGGAGCGCCAGCTTGGCGAAATCGATCCCTCAAGACCCAAGGTGATTGCTTTTGAATCGGTCTATTCCATGGATGGCGATATTGCGCCCATACACGGAATTTGCGATCTGGCCGACCGGTTTGATGCCATGACCTATATTGATGAGGTTCATGGGGTCGGAATTTATGGGCCACGGGGCGGCGGGATTTCCGAACGCGACGGCGCGGCGGACCGCATTGACATAATCGAAGGCACACTGGCTGATGGGCGGATATATCGCCGGTACAGCGCCGCTGGTTGACGCTATCCGGTGCCTTGCGCCAGGATTTATCTTCACTACCTCCCTTGCCCCCCCCATTGTCGCTGGTGCGCTGGCAAGCGTGCGTCATCTCAAAAAAAGCGATGTCGAGCGGGCGCAGCAACAGCGGCAAGTCGCACGGCTGAAAGCGGCTCTTAACGAGCGCGGGCTGCCCGTAATGCCGTCACAGAGCCATATAGTGCCGGTTTACGTCGGTGATCCGGTCACCTGCAAGGCGGCGACGGACCAATTGCTCAATACCTACGCCATGTATGCCCAACCCATTAACTACCCGACCGTACCGCGTGGGACCGAACGCATCAGGCTGACGCCGGGTCCCAAACACAGCGACGCCGATATTACCTCGCTTGCGGACGCTCTTGATGCGATCTGGCAGGGGCTGAGACTTGAGCGGGCGGCATAGACCCCCAGGGCAAGGCGGGCGCGCGGCCGAAGGCAGCCGCGAAATTTATCTTGAGTTCATCCCTGTCGGCAATGCGGTGAAAGTGGTGGCGGTTGATGCGGCCACGGGCCTTGAGGTTTCTATTGTCGGTCCGATCACGGCGGCCCGGCGCACACTTGAGCAAAACGCGATAAAAAAACTCGAATTCATGCTGGCGAAGACCAAGAAAAAGTAGTTCGCCCATTTGTTCGCGCGGCTGGTTTAGGGACCGGCGTTGTGGTATTCAGCCACCGGTTTGTCTCCTGGATATTGCCGTATCTGGCCGATACTTCAGGTTATTTCATCTGCCAGTCACAATGGGGCGGGTCCCCGCCATAATCCACCGACCGGAGTATTGTCTAATGTCGTTAGCTGAGGATGCCGTGATCCAGTCCGGTTTTTTTACCGCCGACCTGGCCGAACGCGATCCGGTCCTGAACGCCATGATTGACCGGGAACTTGGCCGCCAGCGCGATGAGATTGAACTGATCGCCTCGGAAAATATTGTCAGCCGGGCGGTGCTTGAAGCGCAAGGGTCGGTCCTTACGAACAAATATGCCGAAGGGTATCCGGGGCGGCGTTATTATGGCGGCTGCAAATTTGTCGATGAGGCCGAGAGCCTCGCCATTACCCGCGCCAAAGCGCTTTTCGACTGTGATTTCGCCAATGTGCAGCCTCATTCGGGCTCCCAGGCCAACCAGGGCGTCATGCTGGCGCTGATCAAGCCAGGGGATGTGATTTTAGGCATGAGTCTGGCTGATGGGGGGCATCTCACCCACGGGGCCAGACCGAATCTTTCAGGCAAATGGTTTGAGGCGGTGCAATATGGCGTGCGCCGGTCCGATGCGCGCATCGATATGGATGAGGTGGCTAAACTGGCGCGGGCGCACCGGCCTAAACTGATCATCGCCGGTGGCTCGGCCTATCCGCGCGAAATCGATTTTGCCGGTTTTCGCGCCATCGCCGATGAGGTGGAAGCGATATTGATGGTCGATATGGCCCATTTTGCCGGTCTTGTGGCCGGTGGCGCCCATCCCAGCCCGTTTCCCCACGCCCATGTGGCGACCACCACCACCCACAAGACTTTGCGCGGACCCCGTGGCGGCATGATCCTCACCAATGACGAGGCAATCGCCAAGAAGATCAACTCGGCCATCTTCCCCGGGCTTCAAGGTGGCCCGCTATGTCATGTAATCGCCGCCAAGGCGGTGGCGTTTGGCGAAGCGTTGACACCTGAATTTCGATCCTATGTGAGGGCGGTAGTCGACAATGCAAAAACCATGGCGGGCGCAATTCAGGAGCGCGGGTTTGATATTGTCTCCGGCGGCACCGACACCCATCTTCTGCTGGTTGACCTGCGTCCCAAAGGGCTGACCGGCAAGGTTGCCGAGGCGGCCCTTGGCCGCGCCCACATCACCTGCAACAAAAACGGCATCCCCTTTGATCCAGAAAAACCAATGATAACCTCAGGCATCCGTCTCGGCAGTCCGGCAACAACAACCCGCGGGTTCGGTTGCCACGAATTCAACCGGACCGCGAGCCTCATCGCCGATGTGCTGGACGGTCTGGCGGAAAATGGCGAAGAGGGTAACAGCGCGGTCGAAGCCAGGGCGCGCGACGAGGCCGTGGCGCTTTGCCAACGTTTCCCCATCTATGAAGGGTTGGCCGCTTAGAGCGGCTGGCAAGGAGCCTTAACATGCGCTGCCCCTATTGCGGACATGACGATACCCAGGTCAAGGATTCCCGGCCCACCGAAGACAACACCTCCATTCGCCGCCGCCGGTCGTGCCTGGCCTGTGGTGGGCGGTTTACGACTTTCGAGCGTGTCCAGCTACGCGAATTGACCGTGGTGAAACGGTCGGGCCGCCGCGTGCCTTTTGACCGAGATAAGCTGATGCGCTCGGTGCAGGTTGCGTTGCGCAAGCGGGCTGTGGAGCCTGAGCGCATCGAACGCATGATTTCCGGCATTGTCCGACAGCTTGAAAGCGCCGGCGAAAGCGAGGTGAAAGCCGAACAGGTCGGCTCCATGGTCATGGAAGCGCTGATGGCCATCGATGATGTCGCCTATGTCCGCTTTGCCTCGGTCTACCGGAATTTTCGCGAAGCCAAGGACTTTGAGGACCTGCTCGACAGCCTGGCGACAGACCAAGAGGAGGCCAATCCCGGTTCCACCGAGGCCCCGGACGAAGGCAAGGGCTAAGGCCTGGTGCCGGACGATATCGAGAATATGAACGCCGCCCTGGCGCTGGCCCGGGACGGGCTGGGGCAGGTGGCGCCTAATCCCGCTGTTGGCTGTGTTGTGGTGCGTGACGGCCGCATTGTTGGGCGCGGGGTGACCCAAAAAAATGGCAGGCCCCATGCCGAAACCGTAGCGCTGGCCGATGCCGGTACAGATGCGGCAAGGCAATCAGAGGTCTTCGTTACCCTTGAGCCGTGCGCCCACCATGGCAAGACCCGTCCTTGCGCCGGGGCGCTCATCGCCGCCGGGGTAAGACGGGTGGTTTCGGCGCTGGAGGACCCCGACCCCAGGGTTGCGGGACAGGGGCACCAGATGTTGCGGGACGCCGGCATCAAAGTCGATATCGGTATCGGGGCCGAAGCGGCGAGGGCGGTTAATATTGGCTATTTCACCAGACTGGCGAAGGGCCGGCCCTTCGTGCAGTTGAAACTGGCGGTCAGCGCGGACTGGAAGATCGCCGCCGAGCCTGGTCGTCGCACCGCGGTGACCGGGACGCAGGCCCAGTGGGCCACCCACAAACTGCGCGCCCATGCCGATGCGATCCTGGTCGGTGCCGGCACCTGGAAGGCCGATGACCCGGTCCTGACCTGCCGGGGGTCTGGTTCTGAGGACCGCTCGCCGATCCGCATTGTTCTTGATGCGCGGGCGGAGTTGCCAATAAATTGCAAACTGGTGCAAACGGCAGGGGACGTTCCGCTCTGGGTCGTGGTTGGCGAAACCGCGCCGGCGCAAAACCGGCGGGCGCTGAAAACGCGGGGCATCCGGATTTTGCAGAGTGCGACCAAAAATGGCCGTTTCGACCTTGATGATCTGTTTGGCTTGTTTGGCCGTGACGGCCTGACGCGTCTTCTGGTCGAAGGCGGCGGGCAGGTGGCACAAAGCCTGATTGAAGCTGGCCTGGTCGACGAGTTGAATATTCGGGGCAAAGGGGGTGCCGGCGTTCGGTTCTCTGTCGCACCGGGCGGTATTGTCCGGCTTTGACCTTGCCAGCGATGGGGGGCTTGGCGCAGATAGACACCTCACTTACCGGGCGGCGAAAGTATAAAGCCGATGTTTACAGGTCTTGTCTCAGATGTCGGAAGGGTCGAAAAACATATCCGCTCCCAGGACGGATTGCGCCTTCGCATATCAACGTCCTACGATGTTCGGACGATATCAAACGGCGCTTCCATTGCCTGCGCCGGGGTTTGCCTGACAGTCGTGGAAACCGGGGCGGGTAACAATCAAGGCTGGTTCGAGGTTGAGGCGGTGCCGGAGACATTGGCGCTGAGTACACTTGGTGACATTGAGCAGGGCGATACGATCAACCTGGAGCGGCCACTGAAAATGGGTGATGAACTGGGCGGCCATGCGGTTCTGGGCCATGTTGATGGTGTGGCGGAAATCATCTCGCGACGCTCAGATGGCGGTTCGGTCCGATTTGGGTTTCAGGCGCCGGGAGGTCTGGGGCGTTTCATCGCCGCCAAAGGCTCCGTTACTCTGGATGGCACCTCGCTCACCGTGACCGATGTTGACGGCGCCCAATTCGGTGTCGCGATTATTCCCCATACCCTTGAGGTGACCACATGGGGGAAACGCAAGGCAGGCGACCGCGTGAACCTCGAAATTGATGTGCTGGCGCGCTATATGCAGCGCCTTGTTGAAACCTCGGCTTCTGGGGACCCCATCTGAATATGACCCGAGTTCTAATCGTTGAAGCGCGATTTTACGACGCGCTGGCTGACGAACTGCTCGCCGGCGCTAAAGCCGAATTGGAGAGCGCTGGTGTCGACCATGACGTAGTATCGGTGCCTGGCGCACTCGAAATTCCCACGGTGGTCGCCATGGCGGCAAATTCGGGCCGCTATGACGGGGCAATCGCCCTGGGCTGCGTTATTCAGGGCGAGACCGGCCATTATGATATCGTTGCCGGAGAATCGGCCCGGGCGCTGATGGATGTAGCGGTCAAATCCCGATTTGCCATAGGTAATGGTATCCTGACCACCAACACCTCCGAACAGGCCATGGCCCGCGCGGCGCGCAACCAGGGCAACAAGGGCCGGGCCGCCGCTCAGGCCTGCCTTGCGGTTATCGCGATTAAAAAAACGCTGGAAGATAAAAGTGGCTAAACCCAAACTCGTGGTGTCCGAAGCGATACGCCGGCGTTCGATGGCGCGGCTTGCCGTCGTGCAGGCGCTTTATCAGATGGAAATTGCCCAGACCGACCTTAATCAGGTGATGTCGGAATTTACCGACCAGACCATGAGCCGGATCGTCAATGAGGCCGAAACGGTTGAATTGATCCAG
>QILX01000194.1 GCA_003232175.1 Hyphomicrobiales bacterium
GTGAGAGATCGCCAATACCGCTGCTAATATCAGGTGGCCTTCAGCTGGGCATCAAGCCGGGCACCTGATTCCAGGTCAAACAAAAATCCCTGTCCGCCGGCAAAATTTACTCCGACTTCGCTGTGAAAATCGATTTCAAAGTCCTTGGGCATTTTGATCGCAAGGTTCGCATCGCCCTTTGAAACTGTAACCAGGGTCTGCTCCCCGGTCAGCTCGGCAGTGTAGACCCGACCATCGAACAATCCTTTTCCAGGGTCAACGACAACGGCGTCTTCAGCGCGGAAACCCAGTGTCGCCCTAGCAACCTCTTTCACCCCGGTAATTGCCAGATCGACACCATCACTGATAAACCGGCCGTTCTTGATCTGGCCTTCAACAAAATTCATCGGTGGGGATCCCATAAATCCGGCAACGAACAGATTTACCGGATTATTGTATATTTCGCGCGGGGTTCCCAATTGCTGCAAAACCCCGTGATTGATGATCGCCACCCGATGCGCCAGGGTCATCGCTTCGATCTGGTCGTGGGTGACGTAGACAGTCGTCACTCCCAAATCGTGCTGCATATGTTTGAGTTCGGCTCGCATAAACCCGCGAAGTTTGGCGTCCAGATTGGACAGCGGCTCATCCATCAGAAAAACCGAAGGGCGGCGGATTATGGCGCGCCCAAGGGCCACACGCTGGCGCTGTCCCCCCGATAGCTGCCGGGGATAACGATCAAGCAGCGTTTCCATATGCACCTGGGCGGCGGCTTCGCGCACCGCCGCGGCGCGCTCCTCTTTTTTGATGCCGCGGACTTTTAAGGGAAAGCCGATATTCTCTTCCACGGTCTTGTGCGGATAAAGCGCATAGGATTGGAACACCATGGCGACGTCACGGTATTTGGGCAGAACATTGGTCACATCGGTATCGCCCAGAACGATTGATCCGCTGTCGACTTCCTCAAGTCCGGCAATCATCCTGAGCGCCGTGGTCTTGCCGCAGCCCGATGGCCCCAGAAGCACCAGAAATTCACCCGGCTCGACATCCAGATCAAGATCCTTGACGACGTGAACGGACCCAAACGACTTGTTCAGATTTCGCACCGTCAGCCGTTTGGCATCACTCTTCCGTGTTCCCGCCGATTGTTTCGCGGCACCATTGTGGTTCATCCCTTAACTGCTCCCAGCAATACGCCCCTTGAAATAAAGCGCTGCAATACAATCGCCATGACAACGACCGGTATAATCATCACGATGATCACCACCGACATGCTCCACCACAATATTCCGCGCTCTCCGGCATTCATCGCCGCAACCAGTATAGGCATGGTCTGCGCCTTCGTGGTCGACAGGAAAAGGGCGAACAGATATTCGTTCCAGGCCAGGATCATCACCAGCAGGGTCGTGGCCGCCAGCCCGGTCCGGCTCAGGGGCAAAACAATTTCCCAGAAGGTCGTCAGCCGCGTGGCACCATCGAGTTGAGCACTTTCTTCCAGATCAATCGGCACCGAGACAAAAAAATCATACATCAGCCAGACGACAATGGGCAGATTTACCACCGCGTAAGTCAGGATTATCGCAATGTGGGTGTCCAGAAGCTGGACATACTGGAACATCATATAGATCGGCACGACCACGACGATAGGCGATAATATGCGCTGGGAGATTATCCAGAACAGGATATCTCCGTTCTTCAATTCCCCCTTGAAATGGGGGGCAAGGGCACGGGCCAGAAAATAGAAGATAATCAGCGCCACCGCGACCGCAAGGCGCCAGTCGACACCAGCACTGCCGGCAGCGAAAAAAGCCGCCGCCATAGCCAGAACGAATAAAAACACCGTACCGAACTTCGGCCGGTATTTAAATCGTGCCAGGGCGTAGGCGGCCATGGACCCGATAGAAACGCACAGGGCCGTCGAGCTAAGCGCGATGACAATCGAATTCAGGTAGGCCTTTAGCGTGTCCCGAAAGTCAAAGACGAACAATTCACGCCAGGCGTGCAGGTCGGGAGTGAAATCGATGAACGGCAAAAAGTATGGCCCGCTGTTCACGTCGATCGGGAGTTTGAACGAGGTGATGAACACCCAGTAGATCGGAAATAGGACAAACATCGTCCAGGCGATCAATAGCGTATAGACGATCACGGCGGTCGCCGGAGCCATTTTTCCAAACCCAGTTGGTTCAAACAGCCGCGAGGTGAGGGTTTTGCGATGGGGAATGGCCTGGGACGGAGATTTCATGTGTTTCTCACATACTTGAGGACAATCAGATTAAAAAATGAAACGCAGATGACGACAGTGACAAACAGCAAGAGGTAGGCCACAGCCGCAGATTGTCCCAGATCGAGGGACCGCCAGGCAAATAACGAAGCCAGCGTCATCGATTCCGTCGCTATGCCGGGCCCGCCCGAAGTCATGATATTGGGCAGATCGACAATCTTGAAAGCTTCGATAAACCGGATCAGCATCACGGTGGCGGCGACCGGCATGATTTGCGGCCAGGTAATCTCGCGAAAGATCTGCAACGTACCGGCGCCATCAACTTCAGCCGCCTCGACAAAATCCCGCGGCACGTTTTCAAGTGCCGCCAGGAGGATAACGAAAATAAACGGGATCCATTGCCAGCTGTCGCCAACCATGATGAACGCCCGAGCCGTCCAGGCGTCGGCGGCCCAGGCAAAATCGCCCAGGCCAACCCACTGCCACAAAATCGAAAACGGGCCCTTGGTGGTATCGGCCAGCATGCGGAACGAATAGCCGACCCCGATAGGCGTAATCATCAGGGGGATGAAAAAGATTACCCGGAAAAATGTCCGGCCACGGATCGGCTGAGAACATAAAAGCGCCAGCCCAAGCCCGATGACAAATTGTATGGCGCAGCCGACAAAGACGTAAAATAGCGTCACCCCCAAAGTGCCGAACGGGTTCCCGCTAAGCAGCGTCGCGGCAAAAAGCAGCGCCAGTGATATGCCGAAACTGGCGGTGACCAGCCTGCCGATGAAGCCCAGCCACCAGAAACCGGTTCGTACATAGCGGTAGAGCCAGTAAAGGATGCAGGCGGTGACGAATATAAAAAATACCCAACCCGTCACGCTAATGGTGGTGAAGGTGCCCAGAAAATGAAATTGCTCGGACCCAAAAAACTGCTTTTCGAAATTCCTCCAGCCGACAAACCGGATCGTGTATCCGCCGCCGCCTAATCGCACCCGCGAAAATGCCAGGATAAACGAGGCAACAAGTGGAAAAACCGAAAAAACGAGGATCAACACCACCGCCGGCGTGATGAACAATTGTTGGGATCTACGGTCCAACCATTCGCTGAACTTCATGGATCAGGGCCTGCCATCCACTACAGGCGGCCGGGGCACATGTGCCCCGGCCGCCCATTCAAGGTAATGCCTGATCGGCATCTTATTTAAGTTAGAATCTGACCTAGTTGGTAACGCCAAGTGACAACTTGTACATCGTGCGCTGGCTGTCGCGGCCAAAGTCCTCGGTGACTTCCTCCCAGCCTTCCTCGATGTTTTTCACCGCCTGCGCGGCAGTGATATCGCCGGCGAGGAACCGTGCCAATTCGCGATCAAGGATCACGCCGGTATATTGCTGCGCGCCGGGAATGCGAATGTCAGACGCCATGTTGGGACTGTTGAGGCTGTCCTTGATCGCACCGAGATAGTTTTCGGCGAACGTCTTGGAGAACCCGGCCTCGATCCATGGCTCAATGTTTTCGAGCTGGGAGTTCCGGTAGGGGTTGTA
>QILX01000300.1 GCA_003232175.1 Hyphomicrobiales bacterium
GCGGCACAGAGGGGCCATCGCGATTACCATCTGGGTTTTATGCCGGTGGAGCGCATGGGGGCCTTTCCGGCCCATGCCCACCGACTGTCCGCAAACCTTACCCTTCAGGGCGCGGTGGCCCATACCGATATGCCGCTTGAGACCGGGCCGACGCGATATCTGCCGTTTTCGCAGAATCTGCCCGAGGGCTATATTGCATTTGGCCGCGAAGAATTTCAGGCCTATTTCAATAGCCACCACAGCCAATTGCCTTTGGCAAAGGGGGACGCGGTGTTTTTCAACCCCGCGCTGATGCACGCTGCGGGCGCCAATGTGTCGGTGGGCACCTTCCGTACCGCGAATTTGCTTCAGGTGTCTTCAGCCTTTGGCCGGGCGATGGAATCCGTTGACCGGACGGCCATGGTCGTTGCAGTCTATCCAGCGCTGCTGGAAGCCCAGGCAGGCGGGCTGATGACCCCGGCCCGAATTGCTTGTGCCATTGCCGCAAGCGCTGAAGGTTACGCCTTTCCGACAAATCTTGATCGCAACCCACCGACTGGCGGGCTGTCACCGCGCACCCAGGCCCAGATCATGACCCGGGCGCTGGCTAACCGGCTTCCGGCGGCGGAATTTAACGTGCAAGTTGCCGCCCATAAGACGAAACACCTCCCGTAGAAATAATTTCCCATACAGGCCGAGCGATGATTTCCACACAAGATGTGGTTTTCCTGTGAACTTTGGCGTATTTTGCCAAGAGGTCAGGGTCGTTCTGTCACGATGCTTGGTTTTGTGGCTGTAAAGGTATGAGCCGCGACGAATGTATAAAACCAAAATGGTCGACATTCGAAAACGTTCTATTTGGGTCTGGGACTTAACCCGGGACCATAGGGAGAATTGGAGATTAAAATGCGAACACCAAAACTAGTAGCAACATTGGCCGGTGCCACCGCTTTTCTCGGCATGGCCGTGGCGGGACCTGCGCTGGCACAAACCGAATTGACGGTCTACACAGCCATCGAAGCCGACGACCTGAAGCGTTATGCAGCCGAATTCAACAAGGACAATCCAGACATCATTATCAAATGGGTCCGGGATTCCACCGGCATCGTCACCGCCAAGCTCCTGGCGGAAAAAAGCAACCCGCAGGCGGATATAGTCTGGGGCCTCGCCGCAACCAGTCTCATGCTGCTGAAAAACGAAGGCATGACCGAGCCCTATATGCCGGTCGGTGGCGAAAAGCTGGACAAAAAATTTATCGACAGCTCAAGCCCGCCGCATTGGACTGGCATGGATGCCTGGGTCGCCGCCATTTGCGTCAATACCATTGAAGCCAAGAAACTCGGGCTTCCGATACCGACTTCATGGAAAGACCTGACCAAGCCGATCTACAAGGGCTCCGTGGTCATGCCTAACCCCAACTCCTCGGGCACCGGCTTCCTCGACGTCGCCAGCTGGCTGCAGATGTTTGGTGAGGACGAGGGCTGGAAATTCATGGATGGCCTGCACAAGAACATCAACTGGTACAAAACCTTGCCGTCAGGCCGGTTCAGGCGAAACCCCGATCGGTATTTCCTTCGCCTATCGCGGCGCCAAGGTCAAAGCCAAGGGCGCGCCGATTGAAATTATTATCCCGTCCGAAGGCATCGGCTGGGACATGGAAGCAACCGCGATCATGAAGGGCACCAAGAACCTTGCAGCGGCCAAGAAACTGGTCGACTTCACGGTCTCCAAGCAGGCCAACATCATGTACAACTCGGTTTACGCCGTGGTTGCCTATCCCGGTATTGCCGAGCCGGTTGAATTTTACCCCGAGGAAGCCGCAGCTGCGATGATTGACAACGATTTTGAATGGGTTGCCAGCAATCGCTCCGCGATCCTGAAGGAATGGCAGAGGCGCTACGACGCCAAGTCCGAGCGCTAAGGTCTTCTGAAAACAGGGTTCGGCCCGCTCTCCAAAATCGACCGGTAATATAGACGGGTTGATGAGCGGGCCGGACCTGCAACAAAGAAGATCGTAAGGGGGGGGCATGGCCGGAACGGCTGACGATACTTTTCTGCAAATCCGCGACCTGACAAAAAAGTTTGGGAGCTTCACCGCTCTGGACTCCATATCGCTTGATATCAAGGAGCGCGAATTTGTCTGTTTCCTCGGCCCCTCGGGCTGCGGCAAAACGACGTTGCTGCGCGCTATTGCCGGGCTCGACATTCAGACTTCGGGTACCATTCGCCAAGCGGGAAAGGATATCTCGAACCTGCCGCCGGAAGAACGCGACTTTGGCATCGTCTTCCAATCTTACGCCCTTTTTCCAAATCTGACGGTCAACAAGAACATCCGCTATGGCCTGGAAAACCAGAAAATATCGGCGGACAAAATCAAGGCTCGGGTGGCGGAGCTTTTGAAGCTGGTGGACCTGCACGATCAGGACGACAAATACCCCGCCCAGTTGTCCGGTGGCCAGCAACAGCGGGTGGCGCTGGCCCGCGCCATTGCCACCTCTCCGGGGCTGCTGCTTCTCGATGAACCGTTAAGCGCTCTGGACGCCAAGGTGCGGGTTCACCTGCGCGGCGAAATCAAGTCCCTGCAACGGCGCCTTGGCGTGACCACCATCATGGTCACCCATGACCAGGAAGAAGCCCTGACCATGGCGGATCGTATCGTCGTCATGGATCATGGCAGCATCGAGCAGGTGGGCACACCAAAGGAAATCTATGGCAAACCGGCAACCTCGTTTGTGGCCGATTTCATCGGCACGATGAATTTTGTTGACGGCAAGGTAAAAGCCAGGGGCGCGGTCAAGGTCGGCAAGGCGGTCTTTAACTGCGATACCGGCACCATGAAGGCCGGCACGCCGATCACGGTTGCGATCCGGCCTGAAGATATCAACGCTCAGGATGCGCGTAAAAGCGACGATAACCTCATCGATGTTAAGGTCCTGGATATGGAATTTCTAGGCTCGTTCGATCGGGTGGAGCTCGGCAGCACGGTCCTGGGCGACACCAAGCTGCGCGCTGATTTTTCGATCAATCTGGTCCGCCGGAAAAACCTTTCGGTCGGCTCAGAGCTTCCCGTGCGCCTGCCCGGTGACCTGATCCGGCTTTATCCCAGGGCCGGGTGATGAGCGAAGTGACACTTGCAGCCGCGCGCGCCGTGCCCCTGACCAAGCCAAAGGTCGGGCGCGACGACTGGATCATGCGCGGCTGGATGCTCGTTTTGGCCGTATTCCTGATGGTCGCTGTCCTGCTGCCGCTTTATGTGATGCTGTCGAAAAGCTTTGAGAACAAAGCCGGCGATTTTATCGGCCTGGCGAATTTTCAGGAATATTTTTCGACGCCGGCATTGTTTCTGTCGGCTTTCAACAGCCTTTATCTTTCGGCGTTTTCTTCCATTCTGGTCATGGGAATAGCCTTCGTCTACGCCTATGCGCTGACCCGGACCTGCATGCCGTTCAAGTGGTTTTTCAAGCTGGTTGCCGCCATTCCACTTTTGACCCCGTCGCTGTTGAGCGGCATTTCGCTGGTCTATTGGTTTGGCCGCCAGGGGGTCGCCAATAACCTGCTTTTTGGCGAGTCGATCTACGGGCCCATCGGCATTGTCATCGGCTCGAGCTACTGGGTGTTTCCCCATGCCCTGCTGATCGTAGTCACGGCGCTGTCGGTCACCGATGCGCGGCTTTACGAAGCGGCGATCGCCTTGCGAACCTCCAAGATCAAGACCTTCTTCACCGTCACTATTCCGGGCTGCAAATACGGCCTGATCAGCGCCGGGTTCGTGACCTTCACGCTGATATTCACCGATTTTGGCGTACCAAAAGTCATCGGCGGTAATTTCAACATGCTGGCAACCGACATCTACAAACAGGTCATCGGCCAGCAGAATTTCCAGATGGGCGCCGTGGTCTCGGTGGTGCTGCTGGTGCCCGCCGTGCTGGCTTTTATCGTCGACCGCCAGGTGCAGAAAAAGCAGGTGGCGCTGTTGTCGTCCCGCGCGGTGCCGTTCGAGCCGACCCCATCCAAGGGCCGGGACATGGCCATGTTAGTGTTCTGTTCCATCATCGCTCTTGGCATCCTGGCAATGATCGGCATGGCGCAATTCGCCGCGCTGATCAAATTTTGGCCCTACAATCTGGAGCTGACCCTTTCCAACTACGATTTTGATCTGGCCAATGGCGGCGGCTGGGAGTCCTATTTCAACTCCATCCGCATGGCGCTCTATACGGCGGTCATCGGCACCGTCATCATATTCTTCGGCGCTTATCTGGTGGAGAAGGGGCGCGGCTTCAGCTTTGGGCGCAATGCCATTCACGCCATCGCCATGCTGCCACTGGCGGTGCCGGGCATGGTACTTGGGCTGGCGTATATTTTCTTCTTCAACAACCCCGCCAACCCGTTCAATTTTGTCTACGCCACCATGATTATTCTGGTGATCGTCACGGTCACCCATTTTTATACCGTCGGCCATCTGACCGCGATGACGGCGTTAAAACAGATGGACCCTGAATTTGAGTCCGTATCGGCGTCGCTGAAAACACCGTTTCAGCGGACCTTCATTAAGGTCACGGTGCCGGTGTGCCTGCCGGCGATCCTCGATATTTCGATGTATCTGTTCCTCAACGCCATGACCACGGTGTCCGCTGTGGTGTTCCTTTACTCGTCCGATACGACGCTGGCCTCGGTCGCGGTGCTGAACATGGACGATCAGGGTGAGCTGGCCTTCGCCGCCGCCATGGCGATGATGATCGCCTACACCTGCGGCGGTGCGCGCATATTGCACATGCTGGTGTCCAGGGTTCTGATAACAAAAACCCAAAGCTGGCGAAGACGATAGTGAGCCTTAAATCACCGGATCGGCGGTGGCTTTTGTCCAATCCGGCGTGAAGCCAAGGATCTGGGTATCGGACGGCAAATTTGGGTTGAACAGAGCATTATGCCACCAGGTCGCCTCAAAAAGCGGCTGCTGCGGCTGAAGCTGGGACACTGCCGCGGGCAGATCAAACCGCTGGCCATAGGCCTTGAAAATCAAAGTGCAGCGACCCGCCCTGGTAATCGACCTGGCCGCATGGCTCTCCGGCGGAAAGGTCGCGGTCAGAATGTCCGAAAACGTCCTGGTTTTTTGAAAATGGGTGGCGCTGAAAAATTCGATGGCCCTTTGCCGCCGTTTCGCCGGGTCCATGGTGCTTCGATAGATATGCTGCAGTTCCGGGGTCACGCTGAATTGCGGCTCTTTGCACAGCACCGTGACAATCTGCCCCATCGCCACGGTGTCTCCGGCAGGTATGAGTGCCGGCATCGAGCCCTCGTCCGGCCGGCCGGAATTGTCGCGCATGGCGGTCTGCCGGACGCGGGCCTGCCAGCGCAAAAAGCCCTTACGGAGCGTGGCGGACACCGGATCAGAACTTCATGTATGCCCGGCGCAAGCCCACCAGCGGGTGGCGGTCCGACATTTGGAATTTGACCAAAAGCTCGCGGGCGACCATGTCGCGGTCCTGCTGATTGTCCGGCAGGGTGATCGATGCGGGCACCTGCACCCAGCCGTTGATATTGCGGTCGAACACCGCATGTCTTCAAGCCAGTTGAGATCGTCCCAGCCCATGGCCTCGATATATTTGGCCAGAAATGGCGTGATACGCTGGTAATCGGGCACCAGGTTTACGTCATATCGGTAGCCGATATGCTGGCCGATTTCCTTTTCGCGGGTGCTGTTCAGCCCCTCTGATTGTGCATTCATTTGGTGTCCAGCCTTTTAGAGATGATGGTAATCCTCAACCCCGACGGTGTAGTTGGTCCCCGCCAGCGGCACCGCCGCCATGGCCGAGGCCTCCATGGTCAGGGCGGCAAGGTCTTCGGGTTCAAGCGAATGGATGTTGGTCTTGCCGCAGGCGCGGGCGAACATCTGGGCCTCGATGGTCAGAGTGTGGAGGAAGTTGTAGACCCGCTCCGCCGCCTCGTCAGGGTCCAGCCGCGCGCGCAGTTCGGGGTCCTGGGTCGCGACCCCTACCGGGCAGCGACCGGTGTGGCAATGGTAACAATGGCCCGGCTCGCAGCCGATTTCCTCCTCGTAATTGGCTTCCGGAATGTCCTTGTTGCAATTGAGCGCCATCATCACCGAATGGCCGATGGCGATGGCCTCGGCCCCGAGCGCGATGGCTTTTGCGACATCGGCGCCGTTGC
>QILX01000174.1 GCA_003232175.1 Hyphomicrobiales bacterium
GCCGCGTGAGCGGCTTATTGCGTGCGCGTCCGCACCCCTTTTCCGCCTGCCGCGGATCGGTGCGCTTTCACATGAGTGGCGTCGATCATTAAAGCCTGTCTACCAAAAGTGGGAACCGGTTTTGGGAAATAAGACATGCGCAAACAAAGGTCTAAAGCAATGGTGTGAATCAGAATGATCGCGACATGCTTTAAAGAGAAGGCGCATTGACCGAAGATGTCCAGACCGTCAAGAACAACATAGACATATGAGGACTTTCACCGCTGCTTGGAGCCTTGACCGAACGGATAATCTCCAGCCGCGTGGTTCAGTCTGGGGTTGCTTCTCATTTAGCCGACGTATGGGCCGTCAGGAACCTCCCCCGGTGCCCTCGCGGTGCCAGTCACGTCCAGACGACTAATTTCACAAAATTCGAACAGTTTTCACGAGAAACGACATTTGGAACTCGAGTTCACTCCAGGCGCGGCTTCCCGCTATTTCTTTGAGTCACGTCGAATTAGCGCTATTCAGTTTGAATTTTCACCCACCTCGCCTTCCACCTTGCCAAGGTTGGGGTCATGAGTTTGAATATCATCGCCCGCTCCAGTATTTTGGAAATTCAAATTCAGATTTCAATTGATGAGCGGTGGTGCCACGCAGCTGCGATCCTCCTCCATTGAATTGGTCGCTGCAACGTACCGGATTGGGGCCGTAATTTCCCATAATATTCACAAAAAGCGGATAATCGATTAGGCGTTAAAAGGTAGACGAGCGGTCTTGCTTCGATTGAAAAATAAAATTGAATAGCACAAGAAAAAAATATCCAAAAAAAAGGAAAGTGGCATGAAGCTAAGAATATTGATTTTGTTTAGTTTTTTGCTTGCCGCGAACACTCAAGCCCTGTCTCACTCCCTGGAGAGCCTTGAGGAACAGCTCAGCGAAAACGAAAAATATTTTCAATCTATAGACAAAGAGGCGCCGAATTTTTCGCTTCAGGATGCCGATGGCAAAACCGTCAGCTTGAGCGATTTGCGCGGTAAAGTCGTTGTTCTGAATTTCATTTACACCAGCTGCCCTGACATTTGCCCACTGCACGCTGAACGCATCGCTGAAATTCAAGCGATGATCAATTCCTCGCCGATGCGCGACCTGGTGCGATTTGTAACCATTACCACCGACCCCAAGACCGATACCCCAGAGGTCATGGGTGAATATGGAGCTGCCCGCGGTCTGGACCCGTCCAATTGGATGTTTCTCACCAGCGGCCCGACACGACTTGAGGATACGCGCGCTCTGGTGGAGCGTTTTGGTCACAAATTTAGCCCCGACGGCAAGGGCTATCAACTTCACAGCGTGGTCACCCACATTATCGACCGGGAGGGCCGTTGGCGGGCAAACTTTCATGGCCTGAAATTTCAGCCGACAAATCTGGTTGTGTTTGTCAATGCCCTGACCAACGATGCCCATGGACCGGATGTGCCGCCGGAGCCTAATCTGTGGCAGAAACTGAAGAATATGTTTTAAGAACAGCGCGGTAGAATCTGCCGAAATTTCAAAGCTCGTGAATATTCAGACCAGCGCAGATACAGCGTTGCCTCATTCGCACCTAATGTTCTATGTGGACTATGGATCGCGCTGAAATCGTACATGGAAACTTCCTGGCGCGGGTTTCAAATGGAGATCTGCCAGGGGGGCGCCCAGCAAAAACAGAGCTGAGTTGCGAAAAAGTCGTTGAACTTTTTCGCAGCCAGTGCCTGTCGCGGCAGTTGGACCGGACCAGCCGTTCCATGCAGAAGGCCGGGCAGGGGTTTTATACCATCGGATCTTCCGGCCACGAGGGCATGGCTGCGGTCGCCGAAGCGCTGCGCCCCACTGACATGGCATTTCTGCATTACCGCGACGCCGCTTTTCAAATCCAGCGTGCCAATCAGGTCCCGGGGCAGACCATGACCTGGGACATGCTGTTAAGTTTTGCCGCATCCTCCGAAGACCCGATTTCCGGTGGGCGCCACAAGGTTCTGGGGTCCAAGGCCCTCAACATTCCGCCCCAGACCTCGACCATTGCCAGTCATCTGCCCAAAGCTGTTGGTGCCGCCTATGCCCTGGGGCTGGCCCGGCGTCATCGGCCTGAACACTTCGCGAGCCCAGACGATGCCGTGGTGATGTGCGCATTCGGTGATGCATCGGCCAACCACTCCACTGCTCAGGGCGCACTCAACACGGCGGGTTGGACAAGCTACCAGTCAGTGCCGCTGCCGCTTTTGTTCGTGTGCGAGGACAACGGTATCGGCATATCGGTAAAATCGCCGAAAGGCTGGATTGCAGCGAGTTTCTCGGCTCGGCCGGGCCTGAAATATTTTTGCTGCAATGGCCTTGATCTTCTGGAGACCGAACGTGTTGCGCGGGAGGCCGCAGATTATGTACGACAGCGCCGCAAGCCGGCGTTTTTGCATATCGAACTGGTGCGGTTATACGGCCATGCCGGATCGGATATCGAGCTGAGCTACCGTGCCAGAGCCGAAATTGAAGCCGACGAGGCGAATGACCCGCTTCTGCACTCGGTGCGTCTGCTGGAGGAGCTGGACGCTCTCACCCGTGTCGACGCCCTGGCGATCTATCAAGAGACCGGCGCGCGCTGCGACCGGGTGGCCGCCCAGGCCGTCACCCGGCCAAGGCTCAAAACCGCAACACAGATCGCTGCGAGCATTGTGCCCCCCGTCCGGACCCGCCGGCCCCGCGACGTTTCGCCGGCCAGGTGCCGCGCCGAAGTGTTTGGCAGCGATATCCGCGCCATGACCGATCCCCAGCCGATGAACCGGCTGATCAACTGGGCCCTGACCGATCTCATGCTGCAATCGGGCGACATTATCGTTGCGGGGGAGGATGTCGGGCGAAAGGGCGGGGTCTACGGTGTGACGCAAAAATTGCAGCAACGCTTTGGCTCGGACCGAGTGATAGACACGCTGTTGGATGAGCAATCCATTTTAGGACTTGCCATCGGGCTGGCGCAAAACGGCTTCCTGCCGCTGCCGGAAATCCAGTTCTTGGCCTATCTGCACAATGCCGAGGACCAGCTTCGCGGCGAAGCGGCAACCCTGCCGTTTTTCTCCAACGGCCAATTTACCAATCCGATGGTTCTGCGCATTGCCGGGCTGGGTTATCAACGCGGCTTTGGCGGCCATTTCCACAACGACAACTCCCTCGCTGTATTGCGGGACATCCCCGGGCTCATCGTCGCCTGCCCATCCAATGGCGCCGATGCGGTCAAGATGTTGCGCGAATGCGTAACTCTTGCGGCGGAGCAACAGCGGCTGGTGGTCTTCGTCGAGCCAATTGCTCTTTATGCAAAACGCGATCTGCTCGAGGACGGCGATAAAACCTGGCTTTGCAAGTATCCTGAAATTACCGCCCGAATCCCGCTTGGCGAAATCGGGGTCCATGGCAGCGGTACTGATCTTGCGATAATTTCCTACGCCAATGGCTACCACCTCTCCCGCCAGGCGGCCCATGACCTTGCAGTTCAAAATGTGGCGGCTCGGGTGATTGATATGCGCTGGCTTGCGCCCTTGCCCGCCGAGGCGCTACTGCGGGAAACCGCCGGTTGCAAGGCGGTCCTCATCGTTGATGAATGCCGCCGGACCGGCAGCCAGTCCGAGGCCCTGATGGCTTTGTTCGCCGAGCAAAGTGATGTCCTCGTGGCCCGGGTGACGGCCGAGGACTGTTTTATCGCCACCGGGCCAGCCTATGCCGCGCC
>QILX01000110.1 GCA_003232175.1 Hyphomicrobiales bacterium
GCGGCCGTACCGGATGGGCCAGGGGGCCGGCGTCTTCGGGGAACTGATGGCTGCGTAAAGTTCGCACATCTTCAATGCGCTTGACGTCGCCGGAGCGCAAATCTCGGGTAAATTCCTGATCGCGGAAGACCGTCAGCCCTTCTTTAAGGCAGAGCTGGAACCAGTCGCGGCAGGTGATCCGGTTGCCCGTCCAGTTGTGGAAATATTCGTGCGCGATGATCGCTTCGATGCGGCCATAATCGGTATCGGTGGCAGTGTCGGGGCTGGCGAGGATGAACTTGTCGTTGAAGATATTGAGCCCCTTGTTTTCCATCGCTCCCATGTTGAAATCAGACACCGCGACGATCATGAAGATATCGAGATCGTATTCACGCCCATAGGCGGTCTCTTCCCAGGTCATGGCGCGTTTCAGCGCCGCCATGGCAAATACGGTGCGATCGACCTTTCCCGGCTCGACATAGATGCGCAAATCCACGTCGCGCGCAGACTTGGTGCGGAAGCTGTCGCTGCGATGGTCCAGATCACCGCCGACCAGGGCAAACAGATATGTTGGTTTGGGGTGGGGGTCGTGCCAGATAACAAAATGGTCACCTGTCTCCGGGCCATCCCCGGCCTCGACCAGATTGCCGTTGGACAGCAGCACCGGAATTTGGGCTTTGGACGCCTCGATGCGGGTTGTGTACACCGAGAGCACATCGGGCCGGTCCAGCGCATAGGCAATGCGGCGAAAACCTTCAGCCTCGCACTGGGTGCAGTAAACGCCATTGGTAAGGTAAAGCCCGGAAAGGGCGGTGTTGGCCTCAGGGTCGATCCTGACCTCGATTTCAAGGTTGAACGGATCTGTCGGAGGTGCGCCGATGGTCAGTGAGGTGGCATCGACGGCATATTCGGTTTTAGCCAGAACTTCACCATCAAGCAGGATACGCACCAGTTCGAGATTTTCGCCGTCAAGGCGCAAAGGCCCGTGGATATCAAGTTCGGGGTTGGGTCTGACATCCAGCCGCTCAATGACACGGGCGCCGCGCGGGGCAAGGCGGATATCAAGGCCTATTGCGTCGATCAGATAGTCCGGCGGCGTATAATCGACCAGATGAATGGTCTTGAGCTGTTGCGCATCCATGACTGTGACCATAAATGCAGAGGACAGCGCGAACCAGAGCAAATTTGCCGCTGATTTTCATCGTTTAATTTTGCAACATTGTTGCAAAACCCATCGATAATGCGACACCTTCAAGTCTGCGACGAGCCCATAGCGGGTTCATGGACTGGGGTGCCTATAAACCAGATCTGTAGGATCTTGGCGTGGTGCTTCGGCATCCACCTCCGCGCCTAACCGTTCTGCTAGCCTGCGAGATCGACTGTTTTCTGCGTCGATGTAGCTAACGAGAGTCTTTAGACCACGTATTTCGAAGGCCCAGTGCCGTAGCGCCTTCGCAGCTTCATATGCGTAGCCTTTACCCTCAGCGTTAGCGTAAACGACCCAACCCAATTCATGTTCGGGAAAGAGTGGTCCATGATTGATGCCTACCTGGCCGAGACACGAGCCGGTATTGCGGTCCTCGATCATCAGCGCACCATGCTCCATAAGCGCCCATTGAGCGATATCGTGACAGAACATTCCCCAAGCGACATTAGTCGAAAATGGTCCCCCCATATAAACTGAGCGATCAGAACGCATCAATTCTGCATACGCCGGCCAGTCCTTTATTCTGGGCGGACGCAAGGAAAGCCGCTCAGTTTCAAGTGTTGGAATTGTGGTCATTTAGTCGCATTCAAAAAACCTGAAGTATTCAGGGAGGGATATAATCGCTACCGCAAAATAGCTCGCTTTGTACCACACTCCAACGGCGAAGGAACGCGGCGGCCCGGTCGACCCTGATGCGCGGGGATCGGGGTTTGGATTGTCGATCGTTCGCGATATTCTAAATATGTATGGGCGGCGCATGAGGCTGGAACATGCGATCACCTCTGGGTTGCGTATGGTGCTGGCTATTTTGATGGGAGAAATAGGCGCCAAGGCAGCTTTTCCTCCACTTGGCTGAATTTCGCCTGATATGGTGGTCCTATCTGCCGTGCTTTTCCACCAAATCCGGAGTTCGACCAATCATGACGCTTGCGAAAACCGTAACACTACATGCCGACGATCCGCTTGCCGTGGCGACGTCGTCCCTTGCTCCGGGTGAAAAAATTGCCGGCGGGACCATAGTTGTCACCCGGCCCATTCCATCGGGGCACAAGGTGGCGATCAGGGCAATTCCCAAGGGCCAGAAGATCACTAAATTCGGTCAGCTTATCGGCGTTGCCACCGAGGATATCAGCCCAGGCGATCATATCCATACCCATAACATCGCCATGGCGACACCGGCGGACGACTATCAGTTCAGTACCGATTTGCGGGATATGGGGCGCGTGAAGGATGGCGAAGGCCGTCAGTTCATGGGCTACCACCGCAAGGACGGCCGGGTTGGTACGCGCAATTATATAGCTTTGTGTTCGACAGTGAACTGCTCGGCATCGGTGGTGCGGTATATTGCCGATGAGATCAACCGCTCCGGCGAGCTGGAGCAATATCCCAATATCGACGGCGTTATCGCGCTGGCCCATGGTACCGGCTGCGGCATGGCGGGGTCCGGAGCGGGGTTCGACAATCTTGAGCGGGTGATCTGGGGCCACGCCACCCATCCAAATGTCGGCGCGGCGCTTTTTGTCGGGCTGGGCTGTGAAGTCATGCAGATTGGCTATTTGCGCGAAAAATATGACCTCGACGACGAAAATCGCTTTCAGAGCCTGACCATTCAAGGCACCGGAGGTACCAGGAAAACCATTGAAAAAGCAGCGGCCCAAATTCGCGAACGTCTGGCTGAGGTCAACAATGTCGGTCGCGCGCCCGCGCCCGCCAGCCAGCTTATGGTGGCGTTGCAATGTGGCGGCTCGGATGGGTATTCGGGCATCACCGCAAATCCGGCTTTGGGGCACGCCGTTGACCTGCTTGTGGCTCAAGGCGGGGCCGGGGTCTTGGCCGAGACCACCGAAATCTACGGCGCCGAGCATCTTCTAACCCGGCGGGCGGTAAGCCGGGAAGTGGGCGAAAAGCTCATCGGCCTCATTCGCTGGTGGGAGGACTACACCGCTCGTAATGGCGGTGAAATGGACAACAACCCCTCGCCGGGCAACAAGGCCGGCGGGCTGACCAATATCCTGGAGAAATCACTTGGCGCCGCCGCCAAGGGGGGGACTTCGCCACTCACCGGGGTTTATCAATACGCCGAAAAGGTCACCCGGCCCGGTTTTGCCTTCATGGACAGCCCCGGTTATGACCCTGCTTCGGTCACCGGTCAGATCGCCTCGGGGTGCAATATCGTCTGTTTCACCACCGGCAGGGGATCGGCATTTGGCTCCAAACCGGCGCCAACGATCAAGCTGGCCACAAATAGTCGCTGTTACGAGGCGATGGTCGAAGACATGGACATCAACTGCGGTGATATCGCCAGCGGTGGCGCGACAATTCAATCCAAGGGTGAGGAGATTTTTGAGGAAATCCTCCGCGTCGCTTCAGGTGACCAGACCAAGAGCGAGGCCATGGGGCTGGGCGACAACGAATTCGTGCCCTGGCAGATCGGTGCGGTTATGTAAGAAACGACCAGTGGACCTGAAATTAAATATTAAGCGAAAAGCGCGCGCTGATCACTGAGGAGGTCGCTCACCAGGGCGTTTGAATATGCCTGGGCACTG